>JAAEQP010000399.1 GCA_024231375.1 bacterium
ACCGCCGGGTCAGCTTGGCGATCCACAGGTCGACGTAGTCCTCGCCAAGGGCCGACAGCACGTCGATGCCTTCTCGGCGCGCGTACTCGGTTGCAGCTTCGCGCGCCAGACGGCGGGCGTTGCGTTCCTCGTCGGCCGTGAGTGTGCCGTCCTCACGGGCCTCGCGAATCGCCCGGCTATACGTCTGGTGGGCCGTCTCCACGCCAGCCTCCAGTGCAAGCAAGGCCCGTTTGGCGCGCCGATTCTTGCGACGTTCCCACCATTCGCTCGATTTGAACCAAGTCCAGATTCCACCCAGCGCGGCCCCCAGCAGGGTCGCGCCTCCCGAACCTCCAAGCGTGTCGTACCAAGCCATAGACATCTCCTTTGTCCTGTCGCGCGTCTGCGCGAGTTCTAGCCACGCTCCCGGTTGTCGGCATGAACGTGGCCGTCCCGATAGTCGTCCTTCACCCAATCGAAATGCCTTCGGCACACGCGGCCCAAGGCTTTCTGCGGAATCCTGTGGCGCGTCCGCGCCACCTTGGCCACAATGTCGACGGCGATGCCTCCGAAGCGCGCCAGATGCTTGGAAGACCGCGACACCGCTCCTCCCTGGTCCGTCCACCCGAGCCGTGCCGCGAGACGATCCAAGTCGGTGCTCGTCCGCACGGCATCCGTGACCACCACGTAGACTTCCTCGCCAGCCTGGGCAGACAGGTCGCGGCGGACCCGTTCGAGGGACTCGAGGGTGGCAGCATGCACCATGGCCATCCCGTCGTGATTCTCGAACTCCCGCAGCCGGAAGTGGGAGCACGGCTCCCCATCGAGCAGCGTCAGCAGCGGGATGTCGTTCCTTCCTGCCCTACAGGAACTGCCGCGCATCGATGATGTATCCGTTTGTTGCATCGTCGTAACTCCGAATTGCCGTCATGCCCGGTCTGCAGTAGAGGTGGGCCAACGGAATGCAGTCCTCAGCACACGAGGGCGCAGAGGGAACCGAGGCCTCCGTCCCCACGACAAGGGCAATGTCCCATGTTTCCAGGCGTGCCTGTACCAGATCGATTCGCGGATTCGCCGCGGGCACCGGCGCTGCGATGGTTTCGTACGTCGCGCCCAATTTGAACGGGCAATGTGCGATGAACGCATACCCCGGGCTCACGTGTACCGACAGGCCGGGCGGTTCGGTTTCCTCAACTTGCAGATCGGAGACCGTGGCGCCCCGCACCACCCCGTCGCCACCACCCCAAGCCAAATTCAGCAGCGCGAAGGTTAGTTCCAGCGCCGCCTCGATGCGATCGTCCCACGTGTTGAGCTTGGACGACGCCACCGGCCGCTCTTGAAACGCCCACGTTGTCTTCAGATAACCTTTGCCTTTGACCGCCATTGTTCCCTCCCCCACGCCGTCTCCTGAGACACGTCGTGCGTATCGTTCTCAGTCCAGATGAAATCCCAGGTCGGAACCCACCGTCGCGTCGTCCAGTCGAAACTGGAACAGCGTCGATTCTCCGGGTTGCCCACGCACCATGAAGGCGAGGGGATCCCTCACCGACCGAAAGGGGGCCGTCAGCCCCACGCGCGTGCGCACGTGACGACCGGAAAAACGGTGGGCCACACTCCGAACCCGTGCCACCAACCGCCCCGCGAATGCGGCGTCCCATTCATCCGCCAGCTCGGGTTCGAGTCGGCGGAGCCCCTCGCCGCGGAACTCCACAAGGCCGCCGGGCCGCACGTCCGGGTCGCCGTCAAACACGTCGTACTCTCCGCAAGGCTCGGGGTAGGCCACGTCCGCCAGCAGCCCTTCCACAAACAGATCGGCGTCGCATTCCGCCGAGAAACCGAAATGCTCCAGGCTATTGGCGCGCGCGTCGTAGGCCGCCGCGCTTGCCCATCGGGCATAGGTCTTGTCCAAGGGGCCCTCGAGCGGATTTCCACTGAAGTAGATTGTGTTCGTCACGCGCTCCATGCTGCCGCCCAACGACACAGCGGTCCGGCTTGGATTGTGGAACACGACGCGGTCGATGGTGTCCAGCTTGCGGAACGAAACCGCCCAATCCGGATTGATTGACCACCCGTATCCGCCGGCCGCGTACGACAACATCGTCAACGCCTCAAATACCCCTCCCCGCACGTCGAGTCCGGTCAGATACCGGTCCGTCTCCTCCACGGACACGGTCGATGCCCCCTGGTACGAAAAGAAATCCTTCAACTCCATTTCGGGCACGAGATGGGCCCCATCTTCGTGCAGGTAGACATCCGCGTGACCCAGTTCCACCATTCCCGCGTTGAGACACTTCCCAGCCCCGAAGACCAACCCGACATAGCGCCCGTAGTCGTCCACTCGGTCGTCGAAGTCTCCCGAAGCGTCCCGGTGGGGGTTCAGCTCCACGTAGTTGACACCCACCACGTCGATGAGCCCCTGCAACGCCTCCCCCGCGTTGTCGGCGGTCAGTTTGTACCCGCTCAGCGCGTATTGTTCGTCCGTCCAGTCAGCAACCTCGGGATGCCGTGCAATGGCGTGATCGTTTCGGCTCGTCTCCTCGGAGTCGATCATCATCAACCGGAGGTCCGGCCACGGTTCTCCGTCGACGACCAACCCGGCAATCGTGTCACCGTCTTTCGCATACGCCCCCGACGCATCCAGCCGTGGGGCATCTACCCACTGCCCAGACTCGATACCGCCCACGGCGAGTTCGTTTTCCGAGGTGCGCCTTGCCGTGAACTTCGAGTATTCCCGTTGCGCACCGTCCGGATACGCCTGGTGGTCCACGGTGTAGTGCACCGCGCCGGACGCCGCGTTGATGAGTCCCTTGACGATGGACGCAATCTCGCGGTTCACGAATCCCCGGGCCACCGTACCGTTCCCGTCACACGCAGGCCGTTCCGCCTCGAACTCGACGATCTCGTGGAAACCAACGTACCGGTCGAGGATCAGCTTGCGCGTGTCCCCCCACTGTGGCGCGACCGACATCACGGTTCCTTCGCAGAACCGCTTCCCGTCGATCGACACCGCCACGCGGAACCCCTGCCCCAGTACCGGCATGTCAGCAGGGAGCAGGCCGCGGATTCGATCGGGCTCGTCGGGGGCTGTGCGCTCCGCCTCAAGCAGTGGCGTATCGTCGAAGACAGCCACCCGCCTCCCGAACGTGTCGTACACCTCGATTCGATAGTCCACCGCCATCACCACCACAAGTTGCGCCAGGCAACCACTGCCTCGGCTGTCGCCGACCCGGCCGGGTCGGCCTGAAACATCAACGTCGTACCCTCGGGCGCAATGAGTGGAAACAGCCCCTCCGTATACGGGGTCACGTCAACGCCATCCAAGAGCACCCGACTCAGAGGACCGTCGAACTCAAGCGTCGCGCCGTCGGGCACGGAGCCCTCATAGCGAATCGTCCGTTCTCCGTCTCCGAATGAGGGCCGTTGCATCTCGCCGTCCGGTACGAGCGTGATGCGCGCGGGCGCCGGAACGGTGCCGGTCGACGAAAGGGCCAAGGACGCGGTGGAACCGGTCAGGGACCACACGACCGAAGCTTCGTCCTCGGATTCTTCCAAGGGGTCTCTGGCTTCGAGCCGGAGTTTGAACGACCCCGCCGGATCCTTCATGGCGATCTCGTGTTGCCAAGACGCGCGCCGCACCCACAATCGCCGCCCAGGCCGAAGCGACAGCGACGTGGCATAGTCCTCGACGGACACGGCGTCCGCGATGGCGTCGAACCGGGCTTCTACGTCGGCAGACGACGGCAGGTCTACGACCAGCCCGGTCATCTCCACAACCCGGGCGTCCCGTCCTCCGACCTCCTCCACCGACTCGCGAGCCGCGGTGTAGTCCGGGTCGAATGTGATCGATCCCATCTGAATCGGCATGCGATTATTCCTCCCCCAGTACCGGCACCGTCGCAGTCGCCGCGCACACGCGGCGCGGAGGTCCCGCTGCCAGACAGGGCTCAAGCAGGTACCAGGCTTGGGCTTCCGTCTTGGCCGCCAACGCCTGCAACGTCTCGGCTCGGGTGCCGTCCTCCATCTGCTGCCCCCCGATCGCGATGCGTCGTTTCGCTACCGCGTCCGAGGATGCGAGGGACCGGAACACATGGGCGCCGGCTAGCAAGGTCTCGCCCATGACCATCCCCGGCTCGGGAAGCCCCGTGTCCACATCGGCGTCAAGATGCCGTAGAATTTCCGTGTGCGCATCGTCGATGCTGGCGGCCACGAGGTCCGCCGGCACGATCTCCGTGTCCAGGAACTGGAGTTTCATGCGGACCTGCGACTCGGTTGTGAAGTTCGCCATCGGCCGTTCTCCTTCCATGTGGAGGGCGGAGGCACGCCGTCCGCGCCCCCGCCCTCTCCCACGCTAGCTCCAGTCGCTCTGGACGACCACGCGGGCCTTCTCGTAGATCACCGCGAAGTCCGTCACCACCGTTAGGTAGGTGCGGTCCCACTGCTGGTTGATCAGCTTGTCGCTCTCGACGAGGAGGTCCTGCTCGGTCAACTTCTGGACCGCGTACCCCGCGTCCAACACCGTGAGCGCGTCTGCCGGCTGATCGGCCATGGGCACCAACTTCGCCCCCAACGGCGTCGGCAGGTTGCCGCTCTTCGCAAAGTCGAACAGCACCGCTTCCCGGAATTCGGGCAAGCCGACGATTGCCTTGCACAAGTCCGCGTTGGCGAGCATGTGGGTCGGCGTGAAGTAGTGGTCCAGGGTCAGCTTCATGAACCCGTCCACCAAGTCGCTATAGGACCACGTGCCCGCCGTGGCCGTGTTCAACGTGACGGGCGCCGTGCCGGCCCCCGAGTTGTCGCCGTCGACCAGAACCGTTGCCAGGCGGGCGTCCAGGTTGCGGCCCAGGCGCTCGCCGATGCGCTGCAGATGCACGCGCAACATGTCCACCGACATCCGTCGAATCACCTCGTACGACGCAATCACACCGCGGCCCTTCTTGTCGAGCCGCACGATTCGGTCGCCGTAGGTGATTTCCGATTCAGGGATAGCCGCGCCCTCAGCCACGCTGCGCAGTTCCTCCTCGGCGGCCGATTCCTGCACGTAAGGAACGTCGTAGGCCGTACCCGTCACCGATTCGTCGCGGATGATCAGCTCGGGGTACGCGGGTTTGCGCCGCATCCCCGTCAAGACCGCCTCGCGCACGATGTCCGGGAACAGCCATTTGGCGTTGGGGTCCGACTGGAAGAACCGGTCGACGGAGATCCGGTTCAAGTCAACGCCGAACTCCTGGGCACAGTAGTCCTGCACCGTCGTACCCAGAGCCCGAAAGAAATGGGAGTGGGACAGTCCCACCGAATCCAGCGTGTCGAACAGTTCGTGCCCCCTCGTCTGCCGAAGCCGGTCCGGCTCCTGACTCAGAAACTCGACCCGTTCGCGCACCGTGTCGTCTCGAAATGCCATTGTGTCTACCTCCCTCTACAGCAGAACGTGTACGCGGCTGGCCGCCTCGTCCACCTTCACGTTGATGCCCACACCGTTCCCCGTCGCGGGAGCCTTCACGGAACCGTCCGTCGCCGAGGCGGCCACACCGTGCTCGCCGTCCACAACCGGCGCCGAGCCGGTGTACGCGAGGATGCAGATCCCGCGTACCTTCACGGGGATCGCCACGTCGTTCTGATCGGCATCGGTCAGCACCTGCCCGAAAACCACGTCCTCGTCGTCGGTCGCGTTGTCGACGGTATACGGTCCTACCAGCTTCACGGCGTCACCCCGCGTCATGGCGACCGTCCCCGAGGCCGGCGTTCTGCAGGTGATGACCAGTTCGGTCACGGACCCGCCAACGTCTCCAAATGCCATCTCTACTCTCCTTCCAGGCGCACTGCGCCCGTTGTTGTTTCGTTTGGTTGATGCGCTCGGATCCCCCTAGTCGTCCAGGATCGCCATGGCCTCGCTGAATCGGGCGCCTTGCTGTTCCTGAAGACGTTCGGGACGCGATACCGGCCGCGGCGGATGGGCGCGGTCGAAGCGCGCCTCGTGGGACCGCAGAAACGCGCCGATTTCGTCCAGGGTCAGGGCTGAGAGCGTCTTCCGCCAGAGGGTTTCGTCGAAGGACGGGCCGTCCAATTCGCGGCCAAGCCCACAGAATCGCTCAACAGCCCTGCCCCGCGCCGTAGCGCCGTCGGCAATGAGGCGCGCGGCATCGCACGGAGACGCCCCCACCGCCTCAAGCGCGTCGCGGACCGCCATGACAAGGTCCACCGGCAGCCCGTGGGCGCGCCGAACCCGGATGATCCGCGTACCCTCTCTCCCGTGCAGGGCAAGACTTCGAACGGCCGGACCCCGTTCGATCCACTCGAATACCCCGGCGTCCTCGCGCATCGCCGTGCCGTCCTGGTCCAGCCACCGAATCGAATGGGGCGCTTTCTCCGTCGCGTGCGCGTGGTCTCCGAGTTCGGTGCCCGCCACACGCCACCCGAGAAGGTAGCCATCGCATTCAATCCGCAAGTCCAGATGAGGCCCGTCTTCATCCGTGTGGCGATGCACCACGAAACGTCCGTCCGCCTTCACATGTTGGTCGGGCGCATCATGGTGCGCTTCCGGCGCTTCGGTTTCTACATACCAGAACATCGAATCCTCCCCTTGGGGTTCACACACCCACCAACTGCTGCGCCAGGCTGATCGCTACGCCCACCAGGTTCGCCACCAGCAACAGCACCCCTCGCGCCAGGGTGCTCTCAAGACAACGCACCCGGTTCTTCAGCTCCTCGAGTGCTCCCGTGAGACTCTGAAACTGCACATCGTAGGCCCGTTCGTACGGGCACGGCGCACACGGTTCTTTCATTCCACGTCCTCCCGCAGTTCCGTCAACCGGACCTTCAGCGCCGCCAGGGCCGTATCGCTCTCTTCCAACCCCGCGTCCCGTAGGGCCGTCACCGCCAGCTCCACGGCGGCGGCCTTGGCGGCAGCATCGGCCGCCGGGAAGAGGCATTTCGCCAGTGCGTCGGCCTGCTCTTGCGTCAGAACGCTCTCCAGTGCCTTCACGACCTTGCGGGGTGAACTGTCCATGAGCCCCGCCAATCGTTCTGGCTGGGCGAACCGCGTCCCTTCGTCATCCGTGGCCGCGTACGCCGCGGCCCCCGCCAGCAGTCCTGCCAGTACCGCCCAAATCACCATCTGTTCTTTCATCGTCTAGTACCTCACGTTCAGGGCCAAGAGTTGCGCGTCCCCATTGAGTGTGTCGTTCGTGGCATCGTCGGCATCGCGATAGACGCGCACGACGATGTAGTCTCCTGCTTGCGGAGTGCCGGCTGGTGTGAATTCAGTCCCGGCCTGCACCGAATGCACGTAGTTCGTCCCTTGCAGCGTGTCGACCGCGCTGACGGCCGTCCCCCAAGCTCCCGTGCTTGCCAGGTTGCCGCCGTTTCCAAGAACCCGCGCCTCCACGTTCCAATCCACGGAATCGTCCGCTGCCCCCGCTTGGGACGTCCACGTTACCGAGAAGGCAAGGTCCTCACTGCGGTAGTCGCTGGGCAACACGGCCGTCCAGAACGCGTACTCGTCCGTGTCCGCGTCGAACGCGAGATAGTGAATGTTGACGCCGCTCGCCGCGACGGCCCGGCTCGCCGGCGCCGCACAACCCGACGTCGCACAGGGACGGCCTTCGAGCGCCGACAGCGTCAGGGTCCGCGCCGCAACGGGCCAGCCAGCGTCGTCACTGGCGGGCAGCGCGTCCGTGATGCGCAGGTGCCCTTGCTGCGTAGCAAACACGTACCGGCCCGTGCCATTCAACGCGTGCATGCGCAAGCAGCCTGCCGACGAGGATGCGCCGTCCCATAGGGTGAGCACACCCCGCACGGCGCCGTCCATACCAACTTCCAGGTCGCCGCCCTTCGCCTGAAGGTCGCCGAGATGCCACGCGTTGCCCGCCTTCCCGTCGAAGTAGTGGGTCATCGTGGCGTAATCGGCATAGATGCGCACGTCATGGTAGCTCGATGCCTGATCGGTCCTGAGCAGCTCAATGATCTGGCTTCCCAAGCTGTCCGGCACCTCTGGCGCTATGCGAATGAACGCGTTCGCGCTGTTGGCGCCTCGATGCGTGATGCCCAGGGAACTGCCCCCTGTGCCCTCGTGAATGGACAGGAGGGTGCGGTCGGAAACGGTGCCTCCGAGAGAGAGCTGCCCCCCATCGCAGGTCAACTCACCGCCTACCTGCGCGTCCCCATCGGTCCGAATGTCGCCGTTGGACTCCAGGTCCGCTCCCCCATCGTCCGAGTCCCCCGCACCGCCTCCTACCCGTAGCGCCTCGATGTAGCGCGGCGGAGCCCCCCAGGCCCCCATCGCCGTTGCCGCGGTCAGCGCCAAGCAAATCCACGTCGTCTTACGCATACTTTCCTCCCCGGTTGAACGACCGGTCTATTCGTCGCTCCACGCCTTCATCGACCACACATCGACCGGCCTGTGGAATTCCTTGCGCGCCACGTCGAGCGCCCGGTCAAGCGACAGCCCGCGTTCGCTGGACGTGAACTGCGTCCCTTGCGAGCCGGACGACACCACCGATCCTTCGATCACCTCGAGCACACCCCGCATGATGTAGTGGCACTGGTCGTCGCCGTAGGACCGCCCCGGCACGTGGTCGCAGGTCCGCAGGTCTTTGCCGCACACCGAACACTCCGGCGTCCGAAACGAGAACCCAATCGACGTATCCCGATACACACCACCTTCAATGTTCAGGATGAAGCTCTCATTGTCCTGGGTCCGCAGCACGTACACATCGGGCCGCACCGACACCCGCTCATCGTCCCGGTGAAGGCGGGACCGGAAGAAGGTGCCGCGCGGCAACGATCCCCGGAGGTCGTGCCGCTCCAACAATGGACGACCCGGCACCAACGCGCTAATGACTTCCAACTCATCCTCGGGGAATCGGCTGAAATGACGGTCCACCTGGTTGTGGCACAGGTCCAACGAAAACGTGACCACTTCTTCCCGGCTCAGGGGACGCAAGGCGAACCGGTTGACCTCGTCAAGCGCTTCGTCCACGGCCGCGTCGCTTCCCTCGTCCCGGACCTCCACCAGCCGACCTTCGTGGTGGAATACAAACGGCTCCATTTCCATCGGCAATCTCCTCTCCCGTTCACGTTGTTCCAATGCGTCCTCAATCACGACTGGCCCTGCTCCGAGACGGGAGCACCCAATTGCTCCGCGGCCTCGGCGTGACTCAGGAACCCTTCATCGCGCAGGCGCACAGCGTTCTCGATTTCTTTGCCTCGGGCCGAGGCCTCCTTCAGCACGTCCACGGTTCGGTTCGTGCGCATGTTCACGCGCGCCTCGGCCGACCCCCACATGAGCGCCAACTCGAAGTTGTACAACCGTTCGAGAATCCGTTTGACGCTCCGGTTCACCGCTTCCACCTGCCGGTTCACGATCTCGAATTGTGCCGTGCCGTAGGTTTCGGTGGTGCCGTAGTTGCGGCCCAGCAGAATGGGCATGAGGTGCATGCCCGTGATTACCTGTTCCTCGATGGCTTTGTGGTTTTCGTAGAACACGCTGGCGTGCTGGTCGCCGCGCACCAGTTCAACGTGAACGTTGTCGTAGGTCACGAGATTCTGGTCCGCTTCCAGTTGGCCCAATTGGCCCTGCAAATCCTCGAACGTAGCGCTTGCGCGCGCCTCGTACGCCTCCAGCGACTCGCCCCGCCGCCGGTCTTCCGGCGTGTACCGCACGTGGAGTTTCGACCACCCCGCGTTGTGGGTCGCCTTGGCCATGTCTTCCAACAACCGCTGCTGGGTCTTCACGACGAAAGGAATGGATCGAAGCATGGACCGTCCGTAGGGATTCGTGCCGTCGCGGTCCAGACCGATGTAGACGAAGTTCTCGCGCGGCAGTCGGATCGCTTCGCCGTCGATGACCTGGTACGGCTGAAGCACCCCGCCCTCGCGCCGAAAGCGCACGGTCCACACGTCTACCGGAACCACGTCATGAATCGTTTCGCGGCTCGGCGACAGCACGATCTCCAGCGCAGCAGCGCCGAAGGTGAACAGGGAGGTGTAGAAGATGTCGAGGAGACCGTCCATGCCACGGTCGCCGGTGTTCACACGCCGGTCGAGATCGCGCAGCAACCTGCGCGCCCGGTCCCGCGCCGGGTCCGACGACACATTCAGCACCTCGATGTCGTAGCCCGTCTGACACAACCGCTTCCACGTCCACACCGCGTCCGAGATATCCGGGATGGCGTCGCGCAGAAACCGGTAGACCGGCAGCATGAAGAAGGGGGTCTCGTTCGGCAGCGACACGAAATCGGTGCCCGGCCGTATCCCCGCGCCATTGGGCCGTGCCACATCCTCCGGCAACGACAGCGTCCGCGCACCCCCGCTCGTCTCCGTCGTGCGGAACGTGCCAACGCGTTCCTGACGCGTCGGCGTCTTCGCCTTCTCCCGTCCTCCCCCAAACCAACGACGCCAGTCTGCCATCGTTTCCTGCCCTCCGTCGTCGCGCGCCTGGATGACGCTTCCAATTCTTTGTCACTCGCTTCATAGAATTGGATCGGGCTGTTGCCCGTTTTCGGGGGGTGGAGAGGGAAGGTCGCGGTTCACACGACCGATGAAGAACATGGATTCACAGGATGAGTCGAAGATGGAGACCTTCGGTCAGAAGAGTGGCTCGGTCGGGAGACCGGCCACAACGGAGTCCGGCCTACTCCCCCTACCGCCCCTCGGCGTTCGTCAGCGGGAACGAATCGACGCTGCCCATGCGGTTGATGGGGTTGTAGATGTAGCAGACTTTCCCGATGACGGCCTTCAAGGACGCGGGCTTCTTCCAGGTGACGCTGTCTTCGCTGTTGTTGCGGTTATCGCCCAACACGAACACGTCGCCCGGCCCCACGGTCATCGCGCCGAACGAGAACTGCATCGGCTCCTTCGTGTACGGCTCCGAAGCGTAGCTGTCGTTGATGTACAACGCGCCGCCCGTGATCTCGATGGTGTCGCCGTTGACGCCCACGATGCGCTTCACGAGAAACTCGCCCTCATTGAGCGGGTCCTTCAACACCACGATGTCGCCCCGGTAATAGGAACTCTCACGGAAGGTGACGATGTAGTCGCGGGGATGAAGCGTGGGTTCCATTGACGATGAGGGAACCAGGAAGAAGTTCATGCCTCGGAAGAGGAAGAGGTACACGATGACAATCGATGCCAGGATGATGCAGATGTAGAAGACGTAGCGTCCTTTGGAAATGCCTTCCGATTCTTTTGCCGCCATACTTCCCCCTTCACAGTCGCCCCCGCATCGAAGCGCAGAAGCTTACTCCGACTGCAGCTTCTTCACGCGCTCCAACAGATTGCGTGCGGCGGTGCTGTCCGGGTGAAGCCTGACGGCCTCGTCCAAACACGCCTGCGCTCGCCCAAGGTCTTCCTTCGCTATCCACGCCCGGGCCTCGTTGAGCCAGGTGTAGAACACTTCATCCCCCGAACGCGCCTGCTTCCTGGCTGCCTGCCACGCCTCCGCGGCTCCCCGCCAGTCCGCCTCCAACCCGAAGTTCTCCGCCGCAAAGAAATTCACGGCGTAGTCCGACACCAGTTCGTAGTCTTCCGGTTTCACCTCGGCCGCGCGCTTCGAGCATTTCATCGCCCGCTTGTAGATCTTCTTGGGACTCCATCCGTAAGCCTTTTCGACTTCCGGAAAATGGACCAGGTACATTTGGGCCGCGTTGTAGAGGTAATCGGGATGGTCGGGGTCCATCTTCAGCGTTCGCTCAAGATAGTTCAGGCCTCTGGGATACGCCCCCACATGGCAGAAGTGAAGCGCCAGATTGTTCAACGGCAACGCGAGCTTCTTGTCGAGCTTCTCCGCCTTCAACCACGCGTTGACGGCCCCCTCCTGGTCGCCCAGGTAGTCGTAGAGCAGTTCCCCGAAGTGCGTCGTTGCCCGTGCGTTCTCCGGATACTTGTCCAGCAACGCTTCGTAGGCGCCGCGCACCGCTTCCGCCCGGCCCCGTGCCTGAAGGGCCAGCGCATCCGCCTGCTCTTCCTGCCCGGCCTTCCGGTACTGGTCCGCTTGCCCCATTTCCAGACCAAACAACTGGAGCTGGCGGCGGTCATAGCTCCGGACGCGCTTGAAGGCTTCATCCTCGTCCAGGCGCGCCTCCGGATCGTCGTTCGCAATCGAGGCCGCCAACGCATCGCGTTCCCTTTGCGCATCCACGGGAATCGTCACGGTCGGAGACGGCGGCGCCTCTTCGGCGGCGGCCTGCGAACCCACCAGCAACACACATATCATCATCCATCGCATGACTATCAGTGTACCTTGCACCCCTTCACGATCCAAGGCAGTTCATTCCTCTCGATCACGCGCTTCAACAGCCAGGGCAATCACACCAAGACGGCGGGGAAACGGGAGCACATGCGACCGACAATGTTGAGCCGTGGAAGTGCCAGGTCCGCGGTTTGCCTCTGAGGCGGGCTTGATCATCCCACGTGTGCCACCCACAACACTGATGTGGGTGTCTTGAG
>JAAEQP010000400.1 GCA_024231375.1 bacterium
GCAGTTCGAGCACCGCCTTCGCTACCTCAACGATGTCTCGCCCGTACTCATCCAACACAGCCGATACAGTGGCTGTCACCGTGCGTGCTGCGGGTGCCTCTGATTCGAGGCGTTCGACGGTCGCCCGAAGGGTGTCGCGCTCGGATTCGGCGCGGATTGCCTGTGCTGCATACATGCTCGCGTCGACTTCTGCCTTCTCCATGCGGCAATTGTTGTGTTGATGCTGAACGTTCGCCGCCATTAGGCGGATAAATCGTTCGGCCAATTCATCAGGGGGGAGCGCCAGCAGATTGGATTTAACCTCTAACCTCGGTCCATTCTCACTCAAGAACCTCTCGCGCTCACGCAACCGCCCCACCTCTGCCCGCGCCTCGTCCCGCTCCCGTGTCAGCCTGTCTTCTGTGCTCTCGGTCATAGCCTCACCTCCTGAGCTACTCCCCTGCATCCTCCGTGCCAGACGTCACAATCTTGTCGGGGTTGAATCCCGGAATCACTATCGAGAATCCACTGCCCCCGATAGCCCCACCCTCTCGCTCTCTCAACTCTCGGGCGATGTCGAGGGCGCGGCGGTAGAACTCCAGCGCGGCCATCGGCTTGAGTTTGGTAGCCTGTTCCTGGGCGTTGGCGAACGCCGCCCACCCGGCCGCCATGAGCGCGTCTATCTGCTCCTGGATGGGGGGCGGCTTGTCATGTGGTGCGCCCGCGCGCGCCTTCTTCTTCTTCTTGGGCGCTGCCGGCTTCTTTGTAGCGGGTTTTCGGGGCACTTGGCTCTCACCTCAAATTAGACGGATTTGTAGATTCCCAGGATTGTACCATAAAAACGGCACTGCGTAAAGAGTTTCGCACCATTTTCTTTGAATCGGTCACTCTTCGTTCGCCCGCTCTATCCACGGCCACTCGTCGGACTCCACCAACCACTGTATCAACTCCCTCGCCCACTCTGCCTGCTGCCGCCCCTCATTTGAGTCGTGGTTGTATTTGTGCATTGCCCGGAGGTGGACGTTGATAAGCCCGTTGAGCAGCGCGCACGCCCTGGGGCCCGCCACCGCCTGATAGAACGCGCGGTCGTCCCCTGGGGTGAATGAATCAAACTCCAGCACCCGCTTCATCTCCCACCTCCGTAGTACTGCACCCTCGTCCGCTCCATGTCACACGTCCCGTCGGGGTGCTGATAGACCAGCGCCCACCCCGGAATCTGTTTCGCGTATCGCAACTTTTGATTGGTCGTGTATTCCGGCTCATCCGAGCAACAGCCGCATTCAAGGGCAATCCCCCCGGACGGCACCGCCGCCCACGTCAACCCGTGGGTGTGTGCCTGCACGAGACAGTCGTGCATCTCCCCCCGCTTGGTGAGGTACATGTTCGAGATTTTGCAGCACGTCACGCCGGGGGTCGGTATCTGCCCCGCGCCGTAGTAGAGGTCGGTATGGCTGAGAAGTGTCTCTCCCACCCGGGTCACTGCCCCATCGCTGTTGGCTATCCCCTCCCGGTCGTACTCGACGCTGCCCGTCCAGTGGTAGCGCTCCACCATCTCCCCCTCGGGGCTGTACCCGTATCCCTGACAGAGCAGAGAGAGCGGGTCCATCGCCCCGCGCATGAGAGGCAGGAGGTCGGGGTTGTCCAGAATGCGAGAGACTAGCTTCCCCGGCCGGGCGTCGTGGTTCCCTCGGACTATAATGACCCGCTCGTAGATGTCCGACAGCGCTTCGAGGAGCGCCCCGCATAAGTCCCACTCTGCTATCAGGGGGGTGGAACTTGGGTTGGAGAAAAATGAAGTGTCATGAAAATCAAACACATCCCCGACCACCGCCACCCACTCGGCGTCGAGGTTGGAGAGCACCGCCGCTCGGACCACGTCGGGGCGCATTAGGTGGCCGTGAGTGTCCGAGATGCACAACCCTTTCCCGGGGGTCGTCTCCACGGGGTCCATCTCCATCGCCTCTTCTGCGAGGTGGGTTAGCAGCTGGTATTTCGCGGCGTGACCCATCTGCCCTGTCTCGCTGTAGACCGGGAGACGGGACGGCACACCAACCGCATTGACCACGGGGGGCAGTGCGTCGTGTTGGGCGATGGTGTCCTGCCCCATGGCAACGGCAAACGCTTCCTCCCTCTCGATGCGCCGCCTCAACTCGTAGACCTTGTTCGATACTTGGTGCCGGGTCCGCTCCACCGACGACACCCCCGCGAGTGCCTCTAGCGCGATGGCCGGGGGGATGTCCCCGCCTGCGGCGTGCTCTATCGCTCGGAGGAGTACCCCCGTCTCGGCATCCGTCCATCGTCTGTTTTCATCCTGCATCTGTTGCCTTTCGTCTGCATCGGTTGCACACTCGCCGCCTACCGTTCGAGTCGTCAAACCCCCCACTCGGCCGCGCCTCGCCACATCGCCGGCAGAACCTCACCTCGTCCATGAGGAGGGCGGTCTGCAGTTGGCTAATCGTCATCCCCTCGGGACACTGGTCCGCCAAAAACGACATCACCCCGTCTCTATCCCCGCGCCCCCCACCTACCGTGCTCCCGGTCGGGAGTGCTGCGTTCTCGATTCGAGAGCGTTGCCCCGCCTGCGTGATACCCGACCTCGCCTCGTCCTTGAAGGTGGAATCCGGGAGCACGTAATCCGGGCGCGATGCTGCCCCCCTCATCATGTCCACCCCGTACTCCGTGATGTGTACCCCACCGGATACGCAGTGGAGGATTGCTGCATCGTCCTCTCCCCCCGCTCGACAGAGTCTCGTCACGAGGCGCAACACGGCGGGTAGGGGTAGCGAGGTCTTCGCCGCCAACGTCTCGGGGGAGATAGCCCGGCCATCGGTGGCGAGGTGACGCCAATACACGTGACGGATGACCGCCCACTCGTCTGGGTTATCGGCCACTACGCAACTCCAGCAGCTTCTTAGCCACGTATGCCATCGCGTCCAGTATCTCCTCGTAGGCTTCCACCTCCGTCTGCCGGTCGTCGTGGAGCGCCCATGGTCCGTACACCTCCCGGCCGTCCTCGATGCGCTCTGCAACCTCCATGATGATTCCCCGCTCTATCTCATTCATCGCCCATCTCCTTGGCGAGCAGCCGCCCCACTGCGTCGAGAACACCACCCACGTTGCGCTTGAGTTGCTCACACCAATAGATGCCGGCACCCACGCGCACCCCGCGCCACGACGCCACGACATCCTCCACCGTCCACAGCCCCGACTGCAGGAGTGTGCTCGCCTGCGACGCCGCCACCTGAACGTTGCCCCGCTCTAGTTCAAGCTCGGGCTTGCGGGTGTCCTTGTCGCTCTCGATGGCGATGCTAACCAATCTCCCCCCCTCCGTTGCCGCGTGCACGTACACGTCTGAGGTTCCGATTTTGAGCTTCCGTCCGGTGGCGAGGAGCCCCGTGCCGAACGCCTTCTCGACCCGCCTGTGTTCCTCCAGTATCGCCGCCCTCGCCTCGTCCAGCTTCATCGTGGCCCGCCCTTCTACCCGGTTTGATAATCCCGTGTTCAATCATGCGCTTGGTTAGCAACTCGCGAAACTCCAGCACCCACCCGCCATCCATCCCCCCCGAGGGCATTGTCCCGGAGAGCATCCCGTTAGAGCGCAACTCCACGAACGACGCGAGGTCCAATTCATCCAGTGGAGGACAGAGGCAGGCGGGGCACCACGACGACTCCCGAAAGCGGATACACGGCACGCGCGCCCCGCATCGATTACATCGCCCGGGGTGCTTGAGGATGTTCCGCTTTCCACTGTGTTTCACTTCCCGGATGGGTCCGCCTGCATCCCGGTATGTCTCGCCGTTGCAGAGGCGGGCGATGCCCACCTTGCCCATCCCCCACTTGCGCGCCATGTCAGCCATCGTCGCGCCCGCCTTGACCCGCTCGCGGATATATCGCGCCTCGCCGTTTGTTAGTTTTCGGTTGGCGGTTCCTCCCCTCATATCCTGCCCTCCATGTATGCTTCGATTGTCCCCGTCCCCTGTTCCTCCGTCGTGCACGTCACCACGAAATTCTGCGCCTTGGCGAGTAGGTGGTGCACGAGTTTCTGGTCCGCTGTCAGCCGCCCGCCCGGTTCCTTAATCTCCAGCCACAGCGAGTGCCACATGCCGCGCGCCACGGGGAGGTGGAGGTCTGGGATGCCCGCGAGTAAACCCATGTGCTTGAGGGTCGCCCCCTGTCGCCGGCTGCGCTTGCCCCCGTTGGCCGGGTGGTGGAGCAGGGCGAGGTCGGGATAGACCATCAAGCGGGTGGAGTCCCGCGCCCATCGCACGATTGCGTTGTGTATTTTTTGCTCAGACATCGTCGTCCCTCGTCCACCACCACAGAGCCACGGCGAGGTTGAGTAGCATCGCCACCGTCCAGAACATCGACGGGTAGAGGATGGCCATCCAGATGGACGCCGACGTGGCGAAGGCGGTGGCAATCCGCATTGCAGTTAGAGTGCCCATCACAGAAACTCATAGTGAGTCTGGTAGCGCTCGGGGTCGGGGTCGGGGAGTATCTCGCGGCGGTAGAGTTTGACACCCAGAATGGGTGACTCTTCGCCCACAATGATGGGGCCATAGTCGTGAATCCAACACTGCAAGTTCTCGCGGCAGTCGAGAGGACTCACCAAAAAATCGACCTCGCCAAATGCCGACTCAATCTCATAGTCATCAACCATCCGTGCCTGTCCCCGGTCCCACTCGTGCCCCTCTGTCTCCTCCCACCCATCCCCCTCCGGCAACGGACTTTCCACAATCCGCCCGTCTATCTCCGCGCGCAGCCACGTGGTGTACTCGTAGGTGGGTTGGGGTGGGTCGGGGGTGATAACACATCGGCAGATGCTGCCATAAACCCCACGGGGGTCTTTGATTACCACAGAACCGTCGGGTAAAGAATCGTCTACCTCGATTGGTATTCCAAAGATGGGCGGTGCATCCTTCACCCACTCTGCCTCAAGTTTCTCTCTCATCGGTTCCGCGAGGAACGGGTTCGTCGGCACCGGGTCTGTGTCCTTCCACTCCACCCCCTCGCCGTTGTCAACGTCTCGGGGTTTGTCCACACAGGGGTTGTCAACTTCAACGTCAACCTGCGACCAACACTCCGCCTCGAACTCCCCCGCCATGTAGTCCGCCTGCGTCATCACGGCATCGAGGGGGAGGTTGCGGGCGAACTTGACGGGGTGGCCCTCAACAACGTGCTTGGGGATGCCCATATCAAACAACCCCCTCCACCCATCTCCGAGTGTCACGGGGTCGCCCGTGTCGGCGTCGAGACGCGCTATCGCATCAAACAGGCGGCCCAGACTTGGCGTCGGCCCCACCTCATACAGTCCCAACTCGCGATTGCGGGGGGTGTCGGCCCAGGAAAACCCCTCCCCCTCCGTCTTCATCCACAATTCAACAAGCCCGATGCAGTTACCATCGAGCGCGGTCAGGTCAACCCCGCCGGGGAACGGGTTGGACATTCCAACATCACCCCACGACTCACCGGGCCCGGCAATCATCAACCCCTTGGCAGCCTGGCTCTTGTCAATCCGCATCGTCCTCCTCCTCTCTCTCGTCGGGCTCCGGGTCGGGGTTGTGCTGGACCATGTCCCACTCGTCCCACTCCAACCACATACGCTCCCCGCACCGGGCGCAGTCTTGCTTGACAGTCATCCCCGGCTTGTACTTCATGTACCCGTCGCACTCGTCGCAAATGTAGTAGGCTGTCATGATGACACCACCTCGCACTCGGCATCCTCGCAGGCGTCACACCGAAGGTAGAACACGCCGGGGGTGCCGCAATGGGGGCATTCCTCGTCATTGCACCAGAGGTCTTCTCCAAAGACTTCACAGACAGCGTCCTCCTCGTCAAGCCCGCCGCAGATTATTCCACATCGCTCGGGGTGTTTCGCGTCCACCTCAATCTCGACCACCACTGTTCTCGTCTCTTCTTCCATCACTCACCTCCACCCCCGCACCCTGCAAGCGGTGTGCCGGGAATCAGATTACAGCCACCCGCCAGCCCATCGACCAGCGCCTTACACTCTGCCCCATCGTCCAACCCGGGCACGCCCAACCCCGCGAGTTGCGGGCAGTGCTTCACGGCCTCCCCCGCTTCCAATCTCCCCGCATCGACAGCCGCCCTCAACGCCCGCTCTCTGTGTCCCGGGTCCAACCCAAGGCTAACCCCCCACTCGGGGCGGGCACCGGCAGCACGAGCTTGCGCGAGGCGCTTGGAGTAGACCTCGATGAACGCCATGCGCGCCGCCACCTTGTCGCCCTCCCCCCGCACCACCTCGAAGCTCTCCGCTATCTCAGGGCACCACACAACCGTGGCGTCTTCCGTCTCGGGGCACAACATCCACGCCGCCTGGGGGTCAAGCCACCCGTCGTCCAAGCGTTCGAGGATGTCTTTGAGTGAGAGTTGCCGGCTACACTCCGACATACACCTATCTAGTGCCGCCACTATCTGGTCGTCCGAGTGAATAGATAGTTTCGCGAGATACGCCAACAATACTTCTCTGTCGAAATCCGCCCCGCCACAAACCCGATTGGCCACCGCCAGCGCTTTTGTGATTTTTGCCTTATCCATTGAGTATCTCTTTCTCTGCAGCAAACTCATCTAGTAGTTCTTTGTAAACCGCCCCGTCCTCTTTCAACTCGTCACTCCAGCGGGCACCATTGAGCCATGTTGCCGGATGGGGGATGAACTGTCCTCCATCTTTTTTCCAGTCGGCCGACGAGGCGGCGTGGTCCACCGCCCCCACAATCGCATCCCCCCCGGGCCAATCCCCAAACCGCTTGGCAGCTTCCCACGCTCGGGCGGCTTGACCCTTCCCAACCTTTTTAGGATAGGCCTTCC
Organism: bacterium; assembly: GCA_024231375.1. The sequence continues at coordinate 6,808 of JAAEQP010000400.1, forward strand.
AGAAACACTCAAACTCTGCCGGGTAAACTATAGTCTTTCTCTTCTTTCTCTTCTCAACTCCAGTCCCGTCCTCTCCAGTCCTCTCTTCTCCAGTCTGCCGTTGTGGCGTGACGTGACCGTTGCGGGGTGTGTCGCTGCGTGACTTCTGTTTATCTCTCCAGCGTTGTGACCTGTCCGCGCCAGTGGGGTCTTTCTGATAGCGCCCCCAGTGCACTATAACAATCTCGTCGTCATCAATTTGAATCAACCCCAACTCCACAATCTTACCCATTGCCTTCTCTGCGTCGTCTGGGTCGCACCGCACAAGGTCTGCTATGTGCCACCCATCCCAGTAGTCGTCGGACAGTCGCCCGCCCCGACCCTTCATTTTTGCCTCAAGCAACAGGGCCGCGAAGATGGCAGAACCCGGGAGTCCAAGCCGGCGAATCTTTGGGTCGTGGAAATATCCCTCATCCATTTTTATCCATCCTGGCATGGTTGCTCCCAATACCGGCCGTGTGCATACAGGCGAAATGCGGGCGAGGCCATAACCTCATCCCACTGTGGTTCGTGAAATGCAAACCACTCCCCGCGAATACTGCTGGCACCAAACAGCTCGTGTAGTCTGGGTTCAAGTTCTTTGTCCTTCGTCATTATGACTCCAAACAAATACAACGCCGCCGCATTGCCGGTCTGGAGTTGAGCAACCCTCTCAAGCGGCGAAGTAGACCACCCGATTTTAACAACAATGGTGTCCTCTTGTCTGATGAAATAAACCATCCACTGCACCCAACCACAGACAGACCACCCCCCAGAACGTGCAATGAAAGCCGTGAGGGTTTCCGTCCCAGGGGGTGGCGGGTCTGTTTATTGTGTTTCATTTACGACCTTCATTGCGCCATCTATTATAGTCATTTTTCGCCCGGTGTCAAGGGTCGCGGCGCGCTTTTCTTCAAGATGCATCCATAAGCGCTATGCACTCTTCGACCTGCTCGGCCCCCAAGTTGAACCACTCGTGGTAGACGCGCCGGTCCGCGAAATGTTTGTGGAGTTGTGTTTCCACCCGCCTCGCCGACTTGGTCTGCGGCTTGACAGTATGCACCAACCCGACCTGCTGTGGGTTTGACGTCTGGATGGCGGCTACCCTATTCTTCACGTTGCCGGTTATCCCTATTTTATAATGGGTGGTGTCGCCGTTTTGTATGAGGTAGAGGTGGGAAGGGTTGGCCCGCGCGGCCCCGACCTCTATCTCTCGCCGCCTCAATTCTATCTCTCTTCGGTTGTATTCGGCCTGCCACTTCTTTGACAAAGCGACGGCCCGGGCACTCGTCTCTGCCTGGGCGCAGTCTGGGCAAAGGTGGTCGTCTAGTGTCTCCCTGTTGTAAACACACATACAAGTGGTGTTGTTACAAATCCCACTGCTAGGCCGCAGTGACCCATCCCACGAGACGGGAGCGGAGCGATAGCGGTCATCAGCGAGCCAACCCGTCACGCCCACCCCTGCCGATTGAACAATCCCCCACGTAGATTCCGCTATGGCGAGCACGGTTTCAAACGAGTGTTCCGGCGCGTCGAAGGCCTCTCTCAATGGCCCACACCCGAGGGGTTCCCCGAAGCACCCATCAAACCGCGCCTCAATCCACCACTTGTTCCATTGCTTGCGCGACCGAACCCACAACTCCACGTCCCCCTTGGCGTGGACCGCATTCAAAAGGACACGCCCTGCGAACGTCGCCCGCCAATCCATTTTTATATTGTCCCAGTCTGTCATACTTTCACCCTCATCCCCTCCACCGGGGGAAGGGCCCACTTGTCCTGACATCCCTTGCAGCGCTCAAGAAGGCAGTACACCTCAAGTGCAATGTTCGCCGTCTCCCAGTTGGAGTACGTGCGACAGACCCCTGCCCCGCAGAATGGGCACCACCACACCATCGCCCAGGCCTCGTCAGCGTCGGGGGACGCAGTGCGGAGGACGCCGCCGATGCGCTCAAGCATGCCGGGCTCACTCATCGTTGCAACCACCGTATAGCAGCCCGCCCGCCAGCCCGCGTGTAATTTCATCGACGACGCACTCATGCATCTTGTTTGCCTCGTTGTCGCGGTCTAGTCTTTTAATCATCCACGGGGCCTGAAAATAAACCTGCCTCCCCACGTCGGCATCGTGGTATTTTGTGTCGCCCTCCGTGGAGTGGAATGCCATCGTTTCATAATTTCTATCCGCGCCGACCTGGGTGAATCCCTTCTCGTCCTTGTCCATTAATCCACCAACAGTGCTCACCACAATGGACACATCGCCGCACTGCAACAATGTGTTGCGCCTGAATAGGCACCGATAACCAAGAATGAAATGTCCCGCCCACCCTCGCTCTACCCGTGTAACCTCCATCACCTCACCACCCCGCCGCCCTTCACCCCCGGCCCGATAGGCGCGTCCGGGTGCAGTCCCCAGTCACCGCAAGCGTGCCGGTCTGTCGTCTCACCGTGTACCTCACAGTGCCCGTGGATGTCCCTCGCCTTGGCGTAGATGGGCACCCAAAAGCAACACCGCCCGCAGACTTGTCTATACTCTCGTATCTGGCTCGCCTTCTTCGTACACATCGCAGCCCTCCTCTCGTTCTTGAACCACCCTGTTGTGGACCTTGCACCGCCATTGCTGCCGGTGGTCCCCGTCCATCACGTATGCCGCCGTAAGCCCACGACGCGCACAACCCCCTCAAAACGGGATGTCGTCCTGCTCCGGGGGTCCGTCGGTAAACCCGGGGGGCGGTCCATCGTCGCCGCCCGTTTCCTCTTTCGCCTGCAGATACTCAATCATCTGTGATGCCTGCCCCTTGGTCATGGACGCCGGGTCCATGTGCATCATCGCCGCAATCTTCTCAAGCTCTGCCTTCTTGGTGTCGTTGTCGGCGTTCGGGTGTAGGCTGGAAATCTGAGCCCACATCTTTCGGCGCTGGGGTTCCGTCCTCATCTCGATTCCCCCGGGAACGGGGGCGGACTGCGCGGGGCGGGGCTGTCCAACGCCGGGGGTGGGGGCGTCGGCGTGCTTCTCGCGCATCTCGCCCACGTACTTGTTGTCGTCGTACATGCCCAAGAACACATCTGCGTTGAAGCCCAGCTTCGAGAGTGCCTTTGTGGTGAGGTCGGTCAACAGCTTCTTGCGGGTGTCGTTCCCCGCCCTGTACGGACAGTCGGTCCCAATCTCGAAGCTCCCGCTCGCCGCATCGGGGACGTCGGTGGGAAAGAAGAACACACCGTCGAGGGTGGCCTCTAACAACACCCCGTTCTCGTCGTGGATGAATCCCCACTCCAAGTCGCGCACCCCCCACCGCACGCCATACGGACCCCACTGGGCGGTGGCCGCCATCATCTGGGACTGCGCGTTGATTGCCGTGAACCCGCCCCGTTGGTTTACGTGCCTGGTGTTGTCCGGGTTCGTGGTGCAGACTGCGTCCCACAGTGCTAGGTTGTCTGCCTCTTTCTTCTCTCGCTTACTCACCATCACTCACCTCCATGTTGTTTGTTGCCCACTATCCACTGGCAATCCCCGTGCCACGTGCCCGGGGACGATTGATTCTCTATCCCCCATTGGTCCGCCATGGCATCAGCAATTCCCTGGTATGTGATGCCGCGCAACATGCCCCTGTCTTTAGAGGGGGGCATTCTGTGGACCCTGTTTTCCCGACCTTCCACCACGTTGGTGGCAACCAACGGGGGCAGCCCTTTAAGCCACAGACACGTCGCCTTTGTTTCGCCATGGCCGAATTGCCACGGCTGAATTATCTGGTCAGGCTTTCTAATAATGGTGCTAATACAACCCACCGGGTTCTCAATGGCTATCTTGGCAATTGGGGCAGCCATAAGAGCCCGCACAAAATCAAGTGCTTCCGCCTGCTCCTTCTTCTTGTCCTTCCACCACCTGGCCCCGCTGACCGCAATGTGTGTGCAAGGGGGGAATGCTATCATTAAATCCCAGCTGTCGTGCAGCATCTCCCTTGCGTCGCACTGGTAGTGGCAACCACCTGTGCCGCTCAGGTCTGGCTTCGTATCACACGAAACCACAAAGTGGCCCTGCCTTCTGAATGCATCGCGCACCCTTCCGAACCGTTCGCATGCTATGAGAACATTCATTTAGCCCCCCTTGTGTCGGTGCCGTGCCACGTGCCCGGGGTTTCGTTTGACTCTACACGACTTGCCTCGATGAGCGCGAGTAGCGAACGGTTGTTTAGTTCCGGCCTTGTGAAGCCAATCGTTATTGTGAGGAACGCGCCGGGTTCCCCCCTCGCGGGGCTAGCGTCGATTCTGAGCGCCTCGCCCGGCATCCCTAGCCGCCCTATGCGCCCGGCGATTTGGCCGACGAGGGTGGACAGCTGCCCCCATGGGATGCAGTTCCAAGAGAACCACGCCGACTCCTCGTCACCACCCGACCACTCCCACCGGGGGGAGACGTGGGACGAGAGCCACGAGAGTAGCCTTGCCCGCTCTGCCATTCCGGGGTTCATGGTGTCACCTTGCCCAACGCGAGAAGCATCTTGTGGAGTTGTTTGTTTTGTGTGGCCCCAGCAGCGTCCCAAGCAGCGGCCCTAGCAGCGTCCCAAGCAGCGGCCCTAGCAGCGTCCCTAGCAGCGGCCCAAGCAGCGGCCCTAGCAGCGGCCCAAGCAGCGGCCCAAGCAGCGGCCCCAGCAGCGTCCCTAGCAGCGGCCCAAGCAGCGGCCCTAGCAGCGGCCAACTCCCCATCCGTCGCCCTGCCCGCAATCCACAACCGCTTCACCTCGATGGCTCGGACGCTGCGCGGGTCGGGGACCACAAGCTTGAGCGCTTCCTCCGCGCACCAACACGCGAACTCGTGCAGGACCATGGTCGCGTCCGCCTGCCACAATGCCGTCCGCTGGGAAGACGCTATCTTGGCGTCGCCCTCCACCACCTCACCACTGTGCACGGTGCGCCGTACGAACCGCGCCCCCCCACAGTAGGACAAGGCATCGAGGGGAAGCCGCGAACCATGCAGCCCGTTGCTGCAAAGTTCAATCGCCCCGCCCACCTTCTCCATCGTGCCCACGGGTGGGGGCTCATAGTTGCCATGAGCCTTGCCGCTCTCGTCTAAAAAATGCCATGCGTATACAGTGCCCATCGTCTTCACCTCCTAGTGGGACAGCGTGGATTCGAACCACGCCGGGGGGAGGGCGGGACGGGAGTCCCTGTGCGGTGGGCAACCGCGCCCCGGTACCAGGCAGCGTGGGCTCATACGTCCCGGTCGCTGCCCCTGTCCCAAATCCCCCGCGCTGCTAGTACCCGTTGAGACTCGTTAGAGTAACGGAGCACGGGGGTGGCCCGCATTAGCGCAGGCTCGTTACTCTTCTTTTATGTTGCACTTTTCCTTCAGTAGCCGCGTGACCAACTTGAGTGCAGACTGCGACGGGCCGTATACCCATAGGTCGCGGCGCTCCTGGAAGTGTGCTGCCCGCCCCCACGCGCAATCAGAGTAGGGGCAGTCCCCGCCGTTGGCCCACTCGTCAAAGGCTTTTTTCCCACGGGGGTGGTTGGCGCAATCGTACCTCATTAGGTCACGACACAAATCATCCGACACCTCTCCCCATCCGGCCAACAGAACCAAAGGAGGCGCGGCCCCGCTCAGGTTGGCCCCGCTCAGGTTGGCCTCGCGCAGGTTGGCCCAGCTCAGGTTGGCCCCGCTCAGGTTGGCCCCGCTCAGGTTGGCCCAGCTCAGGTTGGCCCCGCTCAGGTTGGCCCAGCTCAGGTTGGCCCCGCGCAGGTGGGCCCCGCTCAGGTGGGCCCAGCTCAGGTTGGCCCAGCTCAGGTTGGCCCCGCGCAGGTGGGCCCCGCTCAGGTGGGCCCCGCGCAGGTCGGGCGCCCGGCCATCGTCCGACAACCTCCATTGGTTAAGCGCCTCAGCCCCGCGCATTACCAGTTCAACGTGTTTCTTGTTTGCCATCTCACCACCTCCATGTTGTTGCGCCGTAGCGCATGCCCTGCCCTATGCCCATTGCACCCGGCGTGCCAAAGCAAAAGGCAATGATTCCGGCAGGGGTGCGAAACATTTTACGCAGGGCACAACTCCCCTGATTATCTGATTAGGTAAACGATTGATTAGGGTTGGGGTGTGCGCGAGAAGGTGCGCAGTGGGTTACGCAGGGTGCGTATAATCTTTCGCACTAAAGAACGAAGTGCGAGAGGGTGCCGCCACCGGCTGCGAATAGGATGGCCCCCACTACCCAGCGAATGAGGGACGCCGTCTCGGGGGTTAGCCCAAACGTGCGGCGAGAGGCGGGGGGCACAGAGGCCTTGGCGGGGCGGGCGTGGGTTGCCTCGATGTGTTGCTCAATCGCGCGGGTGATGTCCTCGTCGCCGGGGAGGTAGTCCAGTTTTGTTTCGATTGCGGTGACCCTGTTGTCGATGCTGTGGGTGGACGTGGTGATAGTATCAAGCTTGTCGAACGTCTTGTCGAAGCGGGCCCAGATTGATTTGATGTCGTCGCCGTTCATGTGGTGTCTCCTACCAAGGTGGGGGCTCCTCGATGCCCATGGTGTGGATGCGCAGTTCCTCGCCGCTCTCTGCCTTAGCCTCAATCTTGATGTAGTTGTACACGTCGTCGTATGTGTCGATGCCGGAGTTCGGCGTGCCCCCGGTGTAGGTTATCTTCGCGGCGTTCTGGTTGTTGCCCTGCCATATCCACGTGTCGTTTGCGGCGGTTGTGTTGGTATATTTGACGAAGCAATCCCCGCCGTTGTTCGTCGCCGTCACCACGAGGAAGGGCCTGCTCTCCACCGTGCTGCGCACGCTCCCGAATTGGCGGGGCTTCCACTTGATGGTGAAGCTTGAGCTGCTCCCCCCAAACACGTTCTCGTATGTGGCTGAGTTCGTGAACCAGTTTACGGGATGGCCAAACTGCCAGACCCTGCGCGTGGTGGACTCCACCGCTTCGACGTTGTCGTCCCCGTCGCCGATGCGGTGTATCAACTCTCCCAGCGAAGTCTCGTTCCCGCCCTTGCCCCGGATGACCATCCCCGCCCCGACGCTCTCTTGAGTGATTAGTTCCTGCGCGTCTGACAGGTTCTTCATCGGCGCTTCCCACACGGACAGTGCGGCAAGCTGCAGATTCTGCGTCTCTATCTCCCCCACTTGAAACCGGTTCGCGGCGTGGGGGGTGTAGACTATTTCCGTGGCGTCGTTGTAGAGGTAGTTGCTAAACGCCCCCGACATCGGGAGCGCATCCCCGTAGGCGACGGCTGGGGTGAAGGCATTCTCGCCCACCGAACTATCAAGGTTCCATATCTCCGTGGCAGCCCCTCCCGGGGGTTTGAACTTGAGGTACGAACTATCCGCCCCTCCACCGCCCCCACTTGGCGCGAGCGCGGTTGGCCAACCCATCCACGCGATGATAAGGTTGCGGTCGTCGTTGTCAGAGTCAGCCTTCTCGGGAGAGGGCAACACAACATAGTGCGTGCCCGTGACTGGGTTGACCCCCGTGTCGGGTGGCCCGCTGTACATGTAGATTTGCGTGGCCATCCTGTAGTTGATGAGGTGGTTCTCTGCCCGCTGCATCGCGGTCCCCGTCTGCGCAGTGTCGGGCGGGAAGTCCGTCTGTCCAGCGGTGAACGGGATACAGCGTGGGACTCGTTCGTGCGTGCCCATTATGGCCCTCCGAATAGAGGCAGTGTCCACACCAAGCGGGACTCGTAGAGGAAGTTGTTTAGCGTCTGACTCTGGTCCTGCACCATCCACGACGAGGCGGGGCGCATCTCTGAGTAAGCGCGATTGTTGGCGGTGTCTCTGTCGATGGCTTCCGCCCATCGGTGGTTAACAGGACTCCACGAGCCCGTGTAGTCGAGGTCGTTCTCCTGCTCCACGTAGATTCCGTAGACGTCCGAGTCGGCGTACCCGTTGGTGTGTTGGGCTTGAAACTGACAGACCTGCATGCGGGGCAGGGAGTTCGATAGAGACGACCATCCAATCGACATAACGCGCGTGCCGTTGGTGTAGACGACGGAGGTCGTCGGTGCCCCACCGTTGCCCCACGCTCCCGTCGTCGCGGTGGTGCTAACCCCCATGGTCCCGTTACCCCCGACCCCACTGTGCATCACGACGTAGGCTGTTAGCGAAGAACCCAGCGGGGTGTATGCATACCAATCGAACCCGAGTTTGTAGCCCCTCGTCTTCGCGTCGTCGTTCCACTTGGCCGGCATCTGTTGGTGGTTGAAGATGAAGTACGAGTAGTCCCACTCGAACGGCGCGCCGTCGGGTTCCCCGCCCACCTTGCGCGGGAAGTCTCCACTGTCGATGGCTCCTGCATCTTTTGCCATTATTCCCACTCCTGCCCGGGGGTCACTGTCGCCCCATCGTCAAGCGTCCCGTCGTCCTGCGCCATGTACAACCACAGGCGTTGGGTGTCGTGCAGGTCGTCGCCCCACTTGCCAAACGTCATGATGTAGTTATCACTCGTGGACCACGTGAGTCCGATGTCTGTCAGTGTGAGGGTGACGCTTGTGACTCCTGCGTTGACAGCAACCGACACCTTCTCGAACACCATCCCGTTCTTGCCCTCCTCGTAGATGGTGCAGAGGTACGGGTCCGTGTCTACTTGGGTGGTCTGCCCGGTGGACGAGTTGTAGGTGAAGTTCCCGAAGTATGTCATGTTGTCCACGAGGGTATTGTACCGCGACGTGTCCCACTCTCCGGTGACAACTGTGATAACGTCGTTACTGCTGATGGTGCTGTCAGTTATTCGGACGGACGGTGCCCAGTCCTTCGTTGCTCCCGGAGACACCCGGTAGGTAACGCCGCACTCTCCCGTCTTGAAGTCCACAATCAACCCCGTCACGAGTCCCGGGTGGGCGGTCAATCCATACGCCCCGGTGTACATGTTGAACGCAGCCGGGTCCGTGATGAGGACGGGCGACCCGCAGGGAGACTCCATGCTACAACGCAGGGTGCCGCGCACCGTCTGCGCGGGGAGCGGCCACGCAAGTTTGATGAGGTGGTTCTCTACGAAGTGCCTCATGATTTCGTTGTTCAAGTCGTTGTTGCTGCTGGAGTACCCGGCGATGTGCGTGACCTTGTCGGCGATGGTTATCTCTTTGCGCCTGCCACCCGTCGCGCTTGCGTTCATCTCGTCGTCGACGTTGATGTTGATGAGGTACTTCCCCTCGCCGTCGTTCCAATTGAAGCGCGCCCTCACGGCACTCACTAGGCGGTCGCCGCTATGCTCACCGCTGGGGGTGGCGTATATCTGCCGATTGTCCACGTTGATTTTGCGGCCTGAGAAGTTGGCGCTCGACACGTTGACCACGCCAATCTTGCGGAACTTCATCACGTATTGAAACTTGTTCGCGTCGTATTCCCACGTGGCGCACGCCCCGTGCAACTTGAGTACCTCAGACAATAGGGCGTAGAGGTTGATGTCTGCGCCCTCGATGTCCAGCGAGTAGTAAGAGTTCGGGAACGGTGGCTGCACTATCTGGTCGAAGCTGTCCCAGTCTATCGTTTCGTAGAACTCGTTCTCCCCGTTGGCGTCGAGGTCCACCGCATCGGGGATGTTGTTGAACTCGAATATTTCTTGTATGTCCAACTCGCCTGAGTCGTCACCAAGTAGCGCCTTGAATAAATCGGAGGCAAGCTGCGCCTCGATGTACGTCGTTTGATGCACGGGCCACGGGTCGCCCCCTGCGGATTCGTCGTGGATGGCGGGGACGTAACACAGTTGCCCGCCGTAGGCGAAGCAACTCTCCGTCTCGTTTCCCGACGCCCGGCTTGCCACGTGTTTCGCGATGGCCGAGAAGTGGGGGGTTGATATGGTGTAGTCGGGGAACGACCACGACCCGCCCGGGTTGATAACGATTTTATTGGCCGCAGTATTGAGGGACGACACAGCAGCGGTGGAGCGGGTGGGTTGGTCCTTCAAGAATCTATCGGCCGCGCCGATGACAATGTCCTCCGCCGAGTTGAAGTTAGACACCGACGTGGACCAATCCAAATAGAGAGACGGACCAGGGGAGCCGTAGTAGTCTCCCGGGATGAGGAAATCATAAGTCCGCCACTCGGGATAATATCCCGTCGTGTCCAATCCAGACCACGGGTTCCAATCCATCTGATAGTAGTAGACGGACTCCCACGAATCATCTACCTCCCACGTTATCCACAGGGGTTTATATGGGGAGAAATTGTCGTCGGGGGGGGAGTATGCCTGCGGCATCTCGTCGGACGTACTCCAATACACCCGGCGCAACCACGTCCAATTTGGGAACGGAGAACTCGCCCAGTCGCCGGCCGGCCACGGCGAGCCACGCCGGAGGACGTCGTCCCGCTCTGACATGGCGTTCGAGTTGGGTGGCCCCAAGTTGAGCGCCCACGCGACGGGGCCACCAAGGAAGGAAGCATAGTATGGAGCGGGGCCACTGTCGTCCGGCTGTGCGGTGGGGTCGTGGTGCAGTCCGTTGGGGCGCACTTGATACACATACGACGTGCCGTCTGACCCCGTCGCCGTAGTCCCGCCCGCGCCCGCCTCGTATGCCAACAGCAATTCTTGCTGCAGTGCGTCGAGGAGTTCCTCCCTCGTGTCGAACGACACCAAGCTGTTTTCCGCACACAGCCAGATGACCCGCTTGTTCATGTCGTTGTCGCCGCCGACGTCTGTGATTTCCCACAGGACGAGGTGGCCGCGATATTGGTCTTGCGTGGTGTCGTCGCCCCGGGTGAAGTGGTACCCGCGCAGGGTCGCCCACGCTGGTTCTTTCCTCACCTTCTGGTTGAGCCAGTCCCACCACGGGGAACACTTGATTTTAAACGTCCCATCCTTGCGGGACACTCGCGCGCCCACGCGCCCATGCCTCACCATGGCGGCGTCCGTGATAGCGCCTATCCCAGACTCTGCGAGCGGCACCCCGTCCTCGTCTACGATGATTGCATACAGGTAACACGGACGGCCGGCGATGCCGCCTAGGGGGGCGTCTGCTATGA
>JAAEQP010000401.1 GCA_024231375.1 bacterium
CGAATCGGCTCGGTTTGGTCGAACATCATCACGTAGGCCAACGTATCGTCCTCGGTTGCGGGATCGCCGTCGCCATCGACAAGGCCGTAGTAGAAGGGCAAGAGGAACGTCTTGCCGGGGTGTTCGATGAGGTTCAACGTGTCCGCGCCGTCTTCGTAGGCCACCGGTTCGACGCCGTCGCATCGCACCGTGCCTGTCTCGAACCCGTCGTCCGTGTCTTCACCAAATGCCACCCAGCCTTCGCGGTCCCCGTCGCGGCCGTAGAAGTGGATGCGCCGGTCGCGCGTGTGGTTCATGTAGCTCGCCCACATCAGCGCCGCGTAACCCAGGGGGAACCGGTCGTCCGTCGGCGTGGCTGAGAACTCGAGATCCACGCACGCGTCGTCCGTCAGTTCGTAGCGCAACTCGCACGCCATGCCCCACGACGACCCTTCGGAGGGCCACACGACCGACGCGGCATTCGGACCTCGTGCCACTACCGAACAGGGGTCGCGGCGCGGCGTGAACCGCGCCAGGTCCTTGTCTTTCGCCGTACCATTGAAGGTATGCTCGAAGTTCAGGCCGACATAATCGTCGCGAAACAGATTCTCACCCGGATAGACCGTGGTCATCAACGGATTGAATCCACTTCCCGACCGCTCCCGGTTCGCTTCGTTGTCCAACACCTCGCCCCACAGCCCCGGCGATTTCAGTGCGACCTTGTGGACGCCTTCCTCGTAGAGCTTGATTCGCCGGTTGGCATGGGCCACGCAATCCAGCAGGTAGGAGCGGTGGTTTTCGGGCGAGATGTTGATGAACGACTCCTGGTGGTCCAGGTCGAACACCCACAAGGCCGCCAGCGGCGCATCGGACCGCTCCACGGCATTCAAGATCGACAGGTTGTTGCGGCGGCCCACATCGCGCCCGCCGTGTTCCTCATCGTCATGCGATCCGAATTCGCCGATGAATACGGGTTTCCGCCTCGCGTTTCCGCCCTCCAACGCCGCGGCGATCAGGTCGTCGAAGGGCACGAAATCGTCGCCGAACCGGCGTTCCCGTGCGTGGGGATACACGTGAACCGAGAGCAGGTCGATGGGGTCAGGCGAAACCGCATGCAGATTGCCGATGAACTCATCGCGCGTGTCGCGCGTCCACGACAACTCCATCCGCTGATGATGGGCCGACGCCCGGGGCATGCTGTGGCCCGTGGTGATGGGACGGACCGGGTCGTGCTTGCGGACTTCTTCGGCAAAGGACGTCACCGCCGTCACCAGCATGTCGTGCCGCAGATGGTCCGCGTCCGACCGGGTCTCGGGCGTGCCGCGGTTCGGCACAAGCCACGGGCGATGCTCGGCCGCGTTCGGCAGGTCCGTAGGCAGGTTGTACTCGTTGCCCAGTTCCCACGCCCAAATGGCCTTAGAATCGCGGTACCGCGTCACCATCTCGCGCGTGTACTGCCGCATAAACGCGTGGACCTTGCTCTCCGGGTTGCCCCACTGGTTGCACGGTTCGCCCACCAGGTCCGGCACGCACGCCCAGTACCAGAATAGGCTGGGCACCAACCCGATCCCCACCTCCTCCGCCGTCGCCACCACATCGTCCATGTAGGAGAAATAGGTCTCCTTGTCTTCCTGGTACAACTTCATCTCGACCGGCCAGAACCCGCATGCCATGAACCGGATAAACGGCACGTCGTGGTCTGCCAGCACCCGCAACCCGTCCCGGTAGCTCGTGTCCTCCGGGTGCGCCAACCGGCGGCTGAACACGCTGAAGTAGTTCATGCCGATGCCCCGGCACGGCGCGCCGTCCTTCAACAGCACCCCCTCCGGCGACACCGTCAACGGCGGCTCCGCCCCGGCCGCGCTCGATGCCAGCAGTCCAAGAGCCATCATGGCAAGAACCCTCATCCCGTGAATCTCCTTGCGGTGCGCGACGCGCTATGCGTGAACCCGTGTTCTTAGCATAGCACGCCGAGAGCCGGTCACCATTCTCAACACGTGTGCCACCTTCAAGCGAAGCTTGAGGGTGTCTGCGCTCTGCGGGCGATCCGGCCATCGGACCGATCAGTCCGATTCCGCCCGCTCCGTCCGATCTGGCCGAAAGCTGAAAGCCGACCGCCGACCGCCATCCCCCCCCTTGCCTCTTGCCCTTCTCGTCGCTAAAATGTCCCTAACACAAGGCAACGTATCCACGAGCGGCATCCGGTGCGCTCGACAACACGAGAGGGAATTCGTCATGGCTGAAGGACAAACCAAGTCCGTGAACTGGGGGAAAACGTGCGCCATCGGGTGCCTCGTGCTTGTCGTGCTGGGCGTCGTCGGCGTGATCGCTGCAGTGTACCTTGTCAAGGCGGGCATGGATAAGGCAGGCAAAGCCGTGGCAGCGGAAGTCGTGGCTGAGTACGATAGCGTGAAGGCGGATGGCAAGGTACCCGAGGAGCATGCGGCGCTGTTTGACGGCATCGTTGACAAGCTCCGCGGCCAAGACGCGACCCTGTGGTCGGCCATCCTCGTGGCTGGTGCCGTCGCCGATACCTTTTCCGACGGTGAGGTCGATGAGGACGAACTCAAGATGGCCACCGCAGTCGACGAGTTCTTGGAGGCCAACCCCGAACCTGGCATGATGGGCTTGGGCCAGTTCATGGAAGACCATCCCGAGTTGCAGGGCGAGATTCAGTCCATGCAACAGAAACTCCAACCCCAATAGACCGATGTGACCCGATTCCCGACAGCCCCGGAAACGCCAAGCGTTTCCGGGGCTTTTCCGCGCCTACGGGAACCTTCCCTGCCCAATTGAGCATATACCTTCCAGAAGGTAGAGTATCCCTCAACTCGAACGGAAGGACGTGTGTGTCTTGCGATTCATCAAGCCCAACCGGCTGAACACGACCCTGACCGCGCTGCTCGTGCTCGCGGCGTGCGGTTGGTGGTGGCTCGGGGGACCGAAGCCGTTGCCCAAGCCTTCGCCCGGCGACGTGACCCACTCGGCCTACATCTGGCAGCGCCGTTGGTCGGACAACGTGCGCGCGGGCCTCACCGACGCCGCACCCGCCATGGACCGGCTCATGGTGTTGGCGGGTGAGGTGACCGTGCGCGACGGCGCGTTCCGCACCACGCGCATCCGGCCGGACTGGACCGCCCTCGCCGCCACCGACAGACCGGTCACGGGCGTCGTCCGCGCCGACGTGTCGTTGGCAACCCACATGGCCGAACACGGGGTGAAGGACGCCGCTGAGTACCTCAACGAACAGGTCGATGTTATCCGCTCCGAAGCCGACTCGGCGGGTCTTGTCCTCGCGGGCATCCAACTCGACTACGACTGTCCCACCTCGAAATTGGCCACCTACACCGACCTGTTGACCGCATGGTCGCGCCACACCCGCGATGTAGAGCGATCCATCACCACCTTGCCGGATTGGACCCGGTCCGACACGTTTCCCGCGCTCGTGCGTGACTTGGACTACTTCGTGTTGCAGGTCCACTCCTTCGAACGGCCCGCCGCCGATGACGAAGACTACGTGCTCTGCCGCACCGACCGCGTACCGGCATGGACCGCCGCCGCCGAGGCCGCGCACGTGCCCTTCTACGTGGCTTTGCCCACGTA
>JAAEQP010000402.1 GCA_024231375.1 bacterium
AAAACGAGTTGTTCATGCCAGACGGAGCGGCCGCGGGCAACATCCTGCTTCGCGAAAAGTTGCCCACGCCCCAAGGCACATCGCATCCGCGCCCGCGCCAGTTCGCGTCCCACGGGTACATCAACGAAATGGAAGATGCGGTCGAGTGTGTGCTCGACACGGATCGATATCCCCAGTCCGGCGCCATGATGGCGTGGGACACCATGGCCGTGCTCATGGCGGGGTATGAGTCCGCCGAGAAAGCGGCCGCATTCGTGGATCTCACGGAATACCTGGCGGGACGGTCGTTCTCTGAGGACGAAATGCCGAATCCCGCGAAATCCGGTGCCGTGTTTCAACGTCTGTAGTAGACGACACGAGAGGAACCCTTGACCATGTGTACCCGCCCTGTTTGGTTTGTGTTTGTTGTGGCCGCCGTAATGGCCGGGGCAGTAGGCACTTACGCCGAGCCCGTGTTCCCTGGAGCGGTTGGATTCGGCGTTGATACCCCCGCGGGACGAGGCGGCACTATCTTGCGCGTGACCAATCTGGACGCGGAAGGTCCCGGGTCGCTTCGCGCGGCAATTGAGACCGAGGGACCGCGTATCGTGGTATTCGAAGTGGGTGGCGTCATCGATCTGGCGAAAAAACCACTGGTGTTGAGCAACCCCTTCATCACCTTCGCCGGCGAGACCGCGCCCAGCCCCGGCATCACGATCATCCGGGGCGGCATTTCCATTGCCACGCACGACGTTCTGATTCGCCATATCCGTGTACGGCCCGGCGACGCGGGCGAACCGAAGCGCAGCGGCTGGGAGCCGGACGGCATCTCCACGAGCGGCGGCCAGTGCTACAACATCGTCATCGACCACTGTTCGGTCACGTGGGCCGTGGACGAAAACCTGAGCGCGTCCGGCCCCCGCACGGAAGGCCCCGACGCCACGTCCCATCGCATCACGTTCAGCAACTGCATCATCGCCGAGGGACTGAGCGATTCGTCCCACGCGAAGGGACCGCACTCGAAAGGGTCGCTCATTCACGACTTCTGCACGGACATTGCGATCATCGGCAACCTGTACGCCCACAACGTGCGGCGCAACCCCTACTTCAAGGCCCACACGACGGGGGTTATCGTGAACAATGTCATCTACAACGCAGCCAATATTGCCATCCAGCTCGGGTACTCAGGGGGCGAATGGAAGAACTCTCCCATCGAGCCGAAGAACTCCCGGGTCAGCATCGTGGGCAACGTACTCTTGTACGGTGCGGACACGAGGAAGGGAATGGCACTCGTGGCGCATCGCGCCGATGCGTACATGGAGGACAACGCGGCGTTCCTGGTAGACGGGTCGGCGGCGCCGATCGTTCGTGGAGACGTGACTATGTTGGACACTAAGCCGGTGTGGCCTGAAGGTCTTGAGCCTGTGCCGGCGGAGGATGCGGTCGAGCATGTCGTGCAGCACGCGGGGGCGCGTCCCAAGGATCGCGATGAGATTGACGCGCGCATCATGCGCGACCTTCAGAACCGAAAGGGCCGCATCATCGACAGCCAGGACGAGGTCGGCGGCTATCCCAAGCCCGCCATGACCCAACGCACGCTGGATATTCCTGAGGACGTCGACGAGTGGCTGAACGAGATGGCCGCGGCGGTGGAGTAAGGGGGCGGCACGAAGCCGCGCTACGAGCCGGAGAAGGGTGTGCCGGAACGGCTGTTCGGGGAGTACAAGCAATGATCGTGTTCGAAGTCTCACTGAACGGGAAGCTTCTGGCCCGTGTAGGTCAGGAAGATGTCAGTGTGCTCTCTGCAATCGTCTCGGCTGCAGGTGCTCTGGGGCCCGCCTCAACGGGAACCATCGCGGGACAGACGGAGCAAGAACTCCACCTGCATGCCGGGGGTCTGTCATGTGAGAAGGACGGAATGGAGGGGGTCCACCTGAACTGGGTTGAGGAGGCCCTCAGTATTGGCGATGAGATAACCGTTCGTCTCGTTGACTCTGAGAAGGCGGATGAACCGAAACCGCACTGGTCTCGCGAGCAGTTTGCCGCCAGCAAGAAGACCCACGGGGGTCGACAGCGTGACTACTACGAACGGGCCAAGGAAGTCTATTTCATGCTTCGTGACAAGTACGAGCCTGGGGCCGCAGAAGGGAAAGGCTCGTGACGACCCCGCCGTCGCGACCCATCACTCAACATCGGGGATACTCCCCGTCACCTCATCCAGAAACCGCAGAATCCTCTCCGTAACGTGATCCCCCTTCTGCCCGAGGTCTCGGTTTAGTGTCGCATGGTTCCGGTCCGGTGCAGCAAAGACCTCGGCGGTGGCACCCACATTTTGGACCGTGTTCGCGAAGTCAATGGAGATCTCCCTGGAGGCAGCGCGGTTGCCGGCGTGGATGAGTAGGAAGGCGGGATACGTGGCGCCTTGCTTCACGTGGGTGATGGGCGATGCATCCTCCCGCGTCTTCGTGTCCTCCGAGAAGGCCGATGTGAATATCTGCTCGGCTCTGGGTCCGCCGAACTCCCTGAGCTTCCGAGGGATGTCGTAGGCGGCGGAGTCCAGACTGATGACGCCTTTGATGACGTCGAGGCCCAGCCCTTCGGCACGAAGGCGGCGGGCATCGGTGCCGACCAACGCGGCCAAATGGGCGCCGGCGGAATGGCCAATCACGAAGATGCGGTTCGGATCGCCACCGTGGGACGCGGCGTTCTCGTGCACCCAGGCGACGGCGGCCGCAATGTCCTGGATGTGGGCGGGATGTTGGATGGCTGGGGAAAGTCGATAGTTCACACTGACGAAGACGTAACCCGCGTCGGTGAATGCCTGCGCCTTGGAGCCTACGTTTGCTTTGTCGCCCGTGCGCCAGCCGCCGCCATGGATGTATATGAGGGCGGGGTGGCCGCTGCTGCCTTCGGCCGGGGCGTACACGTCCAGCGACGTGGCGTTCGGGTCCGCACCCGCGCGTTCGGCGTAGGCGATGTCGTGCGTGACGCGCATTTCGGCGGACGCGGCCAGGGCCATGGACGCGAAGAGGGTGATAGCCATCAGCAATCGTGTCGGTCGTTGTAACTGCATCGGACCCTCCGGTGGGTTGCGTTTCTTGCTCGTAGTGGTTTACGCCGGGTCAAACACCGTCTGCTTGCGCGGGTTCCGGAAGGAAGTGAAGATGGTGCGTGCTCACCCTGCCTCCGGCAGACCTCGACGCACGAAGGCTTGCAGGGAGCCTCCGCTGGGCGAATCAGATTCTTAACTTCGTTCAGAATGACGGAAACGCATGGGTGCCTGCGTGGAGAACGGCACACTCCGTCATGCTGAGCGGAGCGAAACATCTCTCGCCAAGGCGCACCCGCCTGACTCAGTCCTCCTTCTTCTCGGACTTCTCGTCCTTGTCCTTCGCGCGGGTGAAGGGCACGAACCGGACAGGCATCACGCTCTTCTGCCGGACGGAACCGTCTTCGCGTTTCTCCAGGAGCATAAGGTACTGGGTGTGGAGAGGCGGACCAACGGGAATGGCCATGTGCCCGCCGGGTTTGAGTTGTTCGATGAGGGGCGGCGGGATGTGACTGGCGGCGGCGGTCACGATAATGGCATCGAAGGGCGCATGCTCCTTCCAGCCGAAGTAACCGTCACCGATGCGGCAGGTCACGTTGCCATACTTCAGGTCTTTCAGCCGCTTGACGGCAGTCTCACCCAGCGGCTCCACGATTTCGATGGTGTACACGTGTTTGGCGATTTCGGCGCACACGGCCGCCTGGTAACCCGACCCGGTGCCGATTTCGAGGACAACGTCGTCTTTGTCGAGTTTCAGCATCTCGGTCATGTAGGCGACGATGTAGGGCTGGGAAATGGTCTGACCGTGACCGATAGGCAATGGCCGGTCCGCGTACGCCCTCGGGATCAGACTCGCGGGAACGAACTTGTGCCGAGGAACCGTGCGCATGGCGTCGAGAACGCGTTTGTCTTCGACGCGCGTTCGCGACATGGACCACCGGGCAATCTGTTCGTCGACCATGCGGTTGCGGGAGTCGCGGTAGGCGTCCTCCTTCTCAGAGGGCGCGGCAGGGTCATCGGCGGCAGCAGCGATCAGGACGGCAAGACATGCAGCGAGGATTCGCATGGGAGTCACCTCCTCAGGTCCATGACACCACCTTTGCCAGGATCTGTCAAGAGGCGGCATGGTGTTTTCCGTCGCGGTTCTGTTAGCCTTCCTCAGTCCGTTGCGCTATTGAAAGCTGTGAATTGAGGGGGATTTTTCTATGCGCCTGCTTCTGGCCGTCGTGCTGTTGTCGCTTGTGCCATCTGTCGCCGGAGCCGGGGGCGCGCCACCCGATCAGGAGAAGGCGGCGTACGTGCATGCAGTGACACGGGGCGCCGGGTATCTCCCGTGGCAGGAACGCGGCGTTTCGAAGAAGGAGCAGGCCTTTCGCGCCGAGATTGAGACGCGCAAAGATGCGCTGCTGGCACACAGCGACACTGTCCAGCACCCTGTCCTCTACACCAATGACGACCTGGCCCGAGCTCGCGACAACGTGAAGGGAGGCGACTGGGCCGGCAAGTGGGCCGCGAAGCACGTCGAACGTGCGGACTACGTGTTGGCGCAACCGACCGGGTGGATCGCCCACATGATTTCCGAGGACACGCCCGGCAACACGTACGGGTTCACGTGTCCGAACTGCGTTGGACGGCTCAGCCAGGAAGGGGTGGGATCGTCGCTGGCCGGTTGGTCCCATGAGAAACCAGATGAGATTCGGTGCCACGCGTGCGGGCAGACGTATCCAGACGCCGCGTTTCCGGAGACGGCCACGCTCATGCTGCCCCGTAGCGACCAGCAGATCACCTATTTCCTGAACGACGCGGAACGGGCAAAGCCGGACAATCGAAGCGGAAAACTCGCATGGCATTGGGTGGGCCGCCCGATTCACGTGAGCTTCACGGGCGTTGTGCGTGCGCGCAAAGCGTACTTCATGCGAGAGACCGCGGTGTCGCTTGGGTTCGCCTACGCCTTGACCGGCGACAGCCGGTACGCCGAGGCCGCGCGCGATGTGCTCGTCCGGTTCGCCGAATGCTACCGCACGTGGCTTTACCACGATTACTGGGACGGGTTTGCGGATTGCGACCCCATGTATGCGGCATGGCATGATCGGTCGCTGCCCATCGAGTGGAAGCGTCACCTCTGCGAGGAGGCTTTCGCGCGCGATACCCTCGACAAGGCCGCGATGATGCAGACGTACTGGGGCGCCGGTCGACTCGCGCCCAGCACGGACGGTATCTCGGGACTGAGCATGCTTGCGCTGGCCTACGACCTGACGTGCGGGGCGCGGACCAACGGCGGAGAGCCGGTATGGAGTGCCGAACAGCGCCGACTCGTCGAGCGCGATTTGCTTCTCGAGACTATCATGGGTGCGGAGCCCTACGCCGGTGGCATCAACGCCGCAAACTGCCCAAACAACAAAGCGCCCCGCATCTACAGAGCCATGGCGTCGGTGGCGAAGTGTCTGGGAATCGCGCAGATGGCGGACACCGCCCTGCGGGGTTACGAGCGAGTGCGGGATGATTCGTTCTCTTTCGACGGATTCAGCAAGGAGAGTCCTTCGTATAACACCATGTATCTCTCGCAACTGCTTGTGATCCCAGAAATCCTTCATGACTTCGAGTGGCCGAGCGACTTCGAGGCGCGGACGGGGACCGTCGATTATTACGCCCAGGACCCGCAACTGCGTCTGATGTATCGTGCCGCGTTGTGGAGCCTGCAGCCTTCCGGCGAGTACCTGCCGCTCAGCGATACCCACGTTCATGGCCGTCCTTCGACGCACATCGTACATATGGGGCTGTACCGCTACCCCGGTCTGTTTGTAGGAACAATGCCGAGTCTCCGGGCCAACAGCATGGACGAGTATGCGTTGTTTCACATACCGGAGGCCGACCTGGCAGAGGATACTGGGGTAGCCCTGCCGGAAACCTGCTTCCCCGCGTGGCGCACCCCCATCCTCCGTCACGGCACAGGCCCGGACGGCGCGGTATTGGTGATGCCGTTCAATGGGCCGGGCGGTCACCGGCATCTGGACAATCTCGCCCTGTTCTACGAGTCTGGCGGACGCAGCGCCCTTGGTGACCAGGGATATGTCGGCGACATGCCGCAGAACCGTTGGATTCGGAGCACGAAGAGCCACAACCTGGTCGTCGTCGATGATGGGGACCAGGACGGGCGTAGACGCAATCCCGAGTTCGTGATGATGGCGACGTCGCCGTTGGCTTCGGTGGTTGAGGCTACGTCGGACGCCTATGCTCAATGCACCGAGTACCGGCGCCGCATCGTGCTCTTGAAGGGACCGGACAACCGAAGCGTGGCGATCGACCTGTTCCGCGTGGCAGGAGGCGGGAAGCATGCGTTCCGAATCTACAGCGAAATTGCGGCGAGCGACACGAAGAATCACGGCATCGAGTTCACGGGGATCGACATGCCGCCCGAGCCGCCGCTGCCCGAGGTAGGGACGAGCCTTGCCAGCGCCGACATCTATGGATTGCGCGACGTGCACTCAGTGGTCCCGGACGCCCAGTGGCAGGCGACGTGGCGCGATGCGGATGGGGCCTACCGATTGTGGATGGTGTCGGCGTGCGATGAGGTCGAGGCGTCGAACGGTCCCGGCCAACGGAGCCGCGCGGAGACGGGGCGACGCGTGCGCTACGTCGACGCAATACGATCAGGCGAGGAGCTGACAAGCACGTTTGTGGCGGTCCACGAACCTATGGACGAAGATGGACCATCCGTCTTGGGAACGGAGTTGATCGACGCGACGGGCGCAGGCGCGCGAGCCGTGGCGATACGTGTCGAGACCGCGTGGGGAACCTACGTCGTCCTCCACGATTTCGAATCGCCAACCCAAGTCGCGGACGTCGAGTTCGTGGGTGACTTCGCGGTACTCTGCTTCGTCGACGGTGCGCTTGACCGCTACATGACCGTGGGCGCTTCGACGCTACGTTGTGGCAAGAAGGGATTCGCAGACGCTGTGGCGCGTGTCAGCGGTGAGGTTGCCGAATCGAATGACGAGGGGTTCACTGTCTCCGATACGTCCGCCCAAGACTGGCCCGTTCTCGACGCAGGCGCCCAGGCGCATGTACGCGTGCGCACCGGCGAGGGTTGGTTAGGCTATCCCGTGGCGAAGTTGACGGATAACAGTGTCCTCGTGAAAGACTACCCTCTGCCCGAGGTCACGGCCTTCGAGTTGCCGTCCGTCCGCTACCACGCCAGGCGCTAGCGAGGGAGCGCAGCAAAAAGGGGACTGACTCAAGCGAGCGAGTCCGCGAGCAAGACGTGTCTGTCCCCTTTCTTGCGAAGCGTTCTTGTTGGTGACCCGTCAGCCCGCGTACATCTTCCGCTTCTTGGGGTCCCACTTCATGCGCCGGCCCGTGTGCAGCGCTTCCGCCGCCATGATGGTCGCAACCGAATGCTGCAGGCCGTACTCAATGTCCGCGGTGGGCCGCTCACGCGTACGCATGCATTCGAGCCAGTTGGCCATGTGGTCGCGGTTGGGCGCGGCTTCCAGTTTGCCGGCTTCGGGCTGTTTGCCTTCCTGGCCCCCCGCGCCGGAGTACGTGCAGGCTTCAAGGTCGAGGGTGCCGTAGGTGCCGTGGACGGTGTAATGCGTGCCGGACGCGTTGGTCAGGCTCATCTCCCAGTCGAAGAGATATTCTTCGGGATAGTCCAGCATGGCATGGAACACGTCGCAGTGTTCGCGGCCGTCTTTCCACACGTAGTTGCCGCCGTGGGCCACCGCGCTGTTCGGATACGTCGATCCCATGACCATGTGGGCCGCGTCGATGAGGTGGGTCATCCAC
>JAAEQP010000403.1 GCA_024231375.1 bacterium
CCATCGTCGCCATCGCCGCCATCAATAAGTCCGAGGGCTATGAGATCCTCGTGAACTTTGTCCTCGTCGGTTTGTTTGGTCATCGAGCCGGAGCAATCGATCACTATCATATAGTCTCGCGGCTTGGCCGAAGAGACCGCCGAGGCGGTGAGATTCGCGTCATTGACGCCAAAAATCGGAGCGAAGAACAGAGTGAGCCCCGTTCCCCGCTCGGACGATCTGCGGCAGGTCACGCGAACCGCGTTCGGCGTTTCCGCTGAACCTACCGGAATCGCCGTGAAGGATGCCGTGTCCGAATCCCACGTGCCAAGCTCCACGTCTTCGTCGGCTACCAGAGCCACGGATTCCCCGCCGGCCATGTTCTTGGCGGCCCATTCTTGGGCCGCGGCAACGACGGCCGCGCGACCGTCCGCCAGAACGCGCCCTCCGGACAACGCGGCGGCATCGGCCGCGTTCTGCAGTTCACCTTCAGTGACCACGATATGCCCGTAGTCAATCGAGAAGGCGAGAAAGGCGGCTACCATCACGATGCACATCGCTGCCCAAACAAGGATCGCTCCTCGACGTGCGTGCCTGGTCATTTTCTTCCGAACGAAGTGCATGGGACTCACTCGTGTTCAAGAATGGTTGTTGAACTGAGGGTAGAGTTCGAGAACATGTTGGCGAAGAACCCGGCGCCGGCATCCGAGAATGGAATACTGACGGTCACCGCAATTTCGTCCCGCGCCTTCGCTTTGCTGAGATCGAGGAACTCATCCCCGTTGACCTTGACCGCGACGGCAACGTCTGCCTCATTCACGCCCAGCGACTGCGAGCACTGTTCCTTGACTTCTCCGGTTACCGCGCTGGTGGTGGAACCGTCGCAGATACCGGCCCGCGCGCCGCGACGACATGCGTTGGCCAGCGCGTGTTCAATTCGAAACGCCTGTCCGAATTCGACCATTCCGGCCAGAAGCAACAGGAACAGCGGTGCCACGACCGCGAA
>JAAEQP010000404.1 GCA_024231375.1 bacterium
CAGTCGTCCGAGGGTGACACGCGTCGGTTGAATAGCGATCAACACGTGACGATAAGCCCGTGGACGATGGCCGGGTACTATGACGACCAGAAGACATTTATGGGAGCGTTCGACCATGTCGAGGTTGGCGACATCGTGGCGTTCGAGTACAACGTCGTCTACAAGCCCGATCTGTCGAGCTACTGTCACGAGATGGTGATCCAGGGGCGGCAACCGGTACTGATTGCGGAGAACTCCCTTGAGGTTCCCAAAGGTTGGGCAGTGGAGTCCTCGGGACAGTATATTGAGGATGTGACCTACGAGCGCCATGAGAACAAACATCGCTGGTCGGCCCGCCATTTGACCTATCGCCCCAACGAACTGCTGATGCCTCCGCCGGAGACGCTTCGCCGGATGGTGCGCGTGTGTTGCTACGACGATACGGATGCGGGAGAGATGCGGTTTGCCGGTTGGAGCGACATCGCGCGGTGGGCCGAGGAGACCTTGTCGCCGGGGCAGACCGACGTCGCGTTTCAGGCATTTGCGCAGGAAGCTTTCGGCGGGCTGGATTCAAGGCGCGAGACAATCGACGCTGTGGGCGCATGGGTCCGTGACGAGATCCGGTATGTCGCCCTGGAAATAGGGGATGGTCGCTATGTGCCGCGCGAACCGAGCGCGACGCTGGCCAATCGTTATGGCGACTGCAAAGACAAAACGACTCTCATGCGCGCCCTGCTGGCGGCTCTGGACGTGCCATCGTGCGCCGCTCTAGCGTCAATCGGCAGCGAAGTCAACCCGGACATGCCTTCGCTGGCTCAGTTCAATCACGCGATTGTGGCGGTTCCCTTGAGCGCCGCGCCCGACGCTTTCGCTTCCGCGCCGGCCGCGACGGACAACTGGCTGTTTTTTGATCCGACCTACGAGGGCGCTTCCGTGGGCGATCTACCGGGAGAACTTCACGGAACATATGCCCTGGTGGCCGCGGAATTGGATTCTCCACTGGTCCGGTTGCGGGAAATGACGCCGGAGCAGAACCGACGACATTACGCTGTGGAAGCGCGATTGGCTGAGGACGGCTCCGCGTCGGCCGGCTACCGAGTGACCGATTTCGGCGTGCGCGCGGCCCGTTCGATTCTCATGGGTCGCGGAGTGGCGCAGGGCGATCGCGAAGACTTATGGCGGGGAGCCCTGGATAGCGTCGCCCCGGGCGCGGAACTCACCGAGTTCCACTTCGGCCACGACGGGGACTCGGCGTGGGTGACGTTCGACGCCATCCTGCCCAAGCCTATTCAGAGCGTCGGTCAGCTCAATCTTCTGGGATTGGACATCATTGCGAGCACGGTTCCGCCAAGATTGCCGAAGGGAGAGCGGGCGCACCCCATCTGGTTTGGCGAACCTCGCGAGACGACCGCCTCGGTTGCCTGGTCTCTGGGCGACGCATGGACGATCGAGGATGCGC
>JAAEQP010000405.1 GCA_024231375.1 bacterium
ACCGCCGGCGTGGGCCACGATAGACACGTCGCGGATGCGGGTGGAGCGGTTGCGGCGTTTCGGCGAAGTGTATCTCGGTTTGGCCCTGTGGCGCCGCCCGCTTCTTCCAAGTAACCATCCACGAGCAAGACGACCCCAACCACAAGAGCGGCAAACGCCTCGCCATCACCATCACCCAAGACCCCGCCCATCGCGACTGGGCCGAACTCTCCGACGGCTGCTACCTGCTGCGCACCAACCTGAAGAGCGACGACCCCAAGCAACTCTGGAAGACCTACATCGGCCTCACGCAGATCGAAGACAGCTTCCGCATCAGCAAACACGATTCGGGGCTCCGGCCCATCTTCCACCAGAAAGAAGACCGGACCCAAGCCCACATCCCGGTGTGTTTCCTTGCGCTCGTGATGTGGCGCACCCTCCAGCAATGGATGGAAGGCATCGGCCTCGGCACCGCACCCCGCAAACTCCTCGAAGACATGGCCGAAGTCCGTTCGTTGGACGTGGTCTTGCCTACCCGCCAAGGCACGGACCTGCGCCTGCGCACCGTCAGCAAACCCGAACAGCGCCTCGCCATCCTGCTCCAGAAACTGGACTTGCCCTTGCCCAACAAACCAGAGTCGATCCGAAATGTAGTGGCGAAGATCAGCCGAAATGTCCAACTTCTCTAGGAAACGCCAGCCTCCTTTGCCGTAACTGCGGAAGATGGGCCAACCCGAGGCATAGCGGGCAACGGCCTCAGCGCGACGTCCTGATACCCGATTCCCCGTTGAACCAGTGCAGCGCAGGCAGTTCCGCCTGGAGGCGCGCCGTGGCCTGCGGACTGAACTCATGAGGCGAGGTGATGCCCAAGGTCCGCAGCAGTTTCAAGGGTTCCAGATGGCGGAGGCCCGCGTCCGTGATGTCGCCCGTCAACCGGATGTACCCGAGCGCGGTCTTGTCGGACAGATGGACCAAGCCCGCGTCCGTCACCCCCGGGCCGCCTATGGTGAGACGGTCGAGCTGCTCGAGATTGGCAAGATGCTCAAGGCCCGCGTTCGTGATGCCCTTGTTCTCGCCCACCTGCACCCACTTCAATTGCGGCATCTTGGCGAGGAAGGCCAAGTCCTCGTCGCGCAATGCGCCGGGCGGCCGTTTGCCGACGCCGGTGGTGACGTGCAGACTCAGCTTCTCAAGGTTGGTGAGTCCGGAGAGGTCCAGGCCCGTGTAGTCCTGAATGGCGTTCTGCGCATGCAGCGTGTGCAATCCGCTCAAACGGTTCAGGCGGTTCAATCCGGACACGGTCACGTTGGACTTTCTGGGCAGGCTCAGTACTTTCAGCGACGAGATAGACGCGATCGCCTGCATCGAGGCGTCGGACGCCTTGGGCACGTAGGGGATGGTGAGTTCCCGCAAACGCTTGAGATTGGTGAGATGCATCACGCCGGCATCGGTGATGTTGTTTCCGCCAATCACTAGACGTTCCAGACGCGTCAAACGTCCCACGTGTGCCATTCCCGCGTCGCCGATCTCGCACGCGTCGCTGGCGCCGACCCACAGGCTTCTCAGATTCGTGAGGCGACCAACTTCAGCCAACCCTGCATCGCTAATGCCCCTGTTCGGGAGTTCGAGATACTCCAATTCGTCCAGGCCCTGGAGATGGACCAGGCCCCCATCGTCCACGGGGGTCTGGAACAGGTTGAGGAATCGCAGTCCCTTGAACCGCGTGAGGTGGGGCATGCACGCATTCGTGACCGGCGTATTGTTCAGGCAGAGTTCTTCGAGATGCGTCAGGCTCGTCAGTCCTGCCACTCCCTGGTCCGTCACGACGCACCCGCGCAGATCGAGCGACGTGAGTGTCGAAATCCGGGCTATGGCCTGAAGGTCGCGATCGGTTGCATCCGAGAACGCCAGGAGCAGCCACCGAAGCCGGGGCAGGTTCTCCAGATGGGACAGCGCGGCGCTTTCGATATGGCCTTTCCAGAGCCCCAGTTCCTCCAGCGCCGGATTCTGGGCCACCATCGCCAGGAAATCGCTTGTCACTTGGGTCTCGCTGAAATGCAGGCTCTTCAGCCGCGACAGCGACGACAACCGGGCAACGCCGCGGGTGGTGATCCAGCCTGGCAAGGTGAGCTTCTCGAGGTCTCTTAGGGCCTTCAC
Source organism: bacterium (assembly GCA_024231375.1). The sequence continues at coordinate 2,137 of JAAEQP010000405.1, forward strand.
CGAATCGAGACCGGCGTCCGTCACCTTCGTCCAGGACAGGTAGAGCACACGAAGGCCCGTCAAGTGTTCGATGTGCCGCAGGTCGCGGTCGGCCGTCTCGGGGTTCTGCAACGCCAGCATGTGAAGGGCGTCGGGCGGAAGCTGCTTCAAGGCGGCAAGGCCGCCGGCGCTCGTCACGCCCACATCGAGCCGCACCTCATGGTCCGCCGGGATGGTGACGGCGCCCGAGGCCGGGCCCGCGTCCTGCCAACTCTGCTCGTCGCCCATCCACCACGCGAAAGGAAGCGCGTCGTACTCCGCACCAATCTTGCGAATCTTCAGGGTGCCAAGAGAGGTGTTCGCGGGAAACTGAAGCACGCGGCTACCGTCGCCGAGTTCCACCGCCGGTGTGGCCGCCGCAACGACCGCGCCGTCCGCGGATGGGCTCTCGGTCCGGTCGGGCGGCGCGACGGTCTGCGGGGGCGTGTCGGACACAGCGCGCGGGACGACTGCAAACGTCGGAACACACAGCATCCCGAGCACGAGCAGGAAGGCAATGGCGGTCCTGGAGACACCGGCGGCGGGAGGCTGGGTCCGCGCAATGGCCCGCAGCCGGACCTTGAGGTCGCCGAAGGATTCGGTGGCGGCGATGGCCGGCATGGGGGCGCGCACGGCCGTTCGGCTGACGCCCGCGGCGGCGAGCAGCGCGTGGGCATACAGCCGGGGCTCGGCCTTTGAAGCGCCAAGGACCAGCGCGTCACATGCCCGCTCGCGTTCCAGTGCGATCCCGCGTCTGGCCAGATGCGCGGCCGGGTGGAAGAAGTACGCAGTCTGACACAGCGCCACCACAAACCCCTTCAGCGGGTCGCGGCGGCGAATATGGGCAAACTCGTGCGCCAGCACGGCCCCAAGACCCTCGGGACGAACCGCCCTCAAGAATTCCTTGGATAGAACGACAACCGGACGCAAAACACCGCACGCGAAAGGGGGAAGCGGCTCGTCGGTGACGAGCACATCGGGCACCCGGCGCAGACCGTATGCCGTCGCCGCACGGGAAGCCGCACCCGACACATAGGCGTTCTTCATGGGCGTCGCCGCCGCCACAATCCGCCGCATGCGAGTCCAGGCACACGCCATGCGGACCGCCAGCGCCAGCGTCCCTGCCAACCAAGCCAGCATCGCGAACGCGCCGAAGCCCAACCGTTGGGCGGGGGGCGCTGGTCGAGCAGGTGCGCGGGATCCCCGCAACGGTCCGTACGGAGGGGCGAATTCAGATCTTCCCGACTCATGCGTTTGGTGCGAGGCGACAGAGTCCACTCTCCCCTGCATGTCGGCGGCAGCAGCAGAGGTGGTGGCGTCTTCCTGAACCGGCAGCAGGGGCAACGAGACGACCACAAGCGGGGCGACCAACAACCTGAGCGGCACGAGCATCCACAGCCAGAACCGAAGCGAAGCCGAAGCGCGCCTCAGTGCAGCGGTGAGCAGGAAGACACCGCCCGCGAACAACGTGCTCTGCCACACGGCCGGCCACATGGCGCGCACCCACACCTCGCCCGCCATGTTCGCGAACTCTACCACGTTCTGCATAGCCGCTCCCTCCCCAACAGCACAACCCGCTCGGACCTCTCAAAGACGCAGGCTCATCCCCCGCTCCTGCCCCCTGAGGCAATGTTGGCGTCACATCCCGGCAGGCCGGAAATGGAGTACAGATTCGGCAACTCACGACACAGCCTCGGAGCCAACGCGTTACCTACCGGAAGACTCGTATTGACCGTGAGGTGCGTGAGGTTGTCCAAACCCCGCAACTTCATGATTCCATTGTCGCTGAAGGCGCCCGTAAGCGTCACGATGTGCAGGTTGCTCATGTCGGCCACGCATGCGAGCCCGGTGTCCGTCACGCGCGGTCCGCCGACGTGGAATTGATAGAGCCCATGCAGGTTCCGCAGGTGAGCCAAGCCTGCATCGGTCACTGTGGGACTCGTGTTGAGGCCCAGGCAGCGCAGGTTGGTCAGGTTCGCAAGACACGCCAAGTCCTCGTCCCTTACGGCCCCCTCGGCGCGACGGCCTTCATGGGCAACGATGTTCAACGACAACCATTCAAGGTTCTTCAGGGCCGACAGGTCGAGACCCGATCCGTCCTGCACCACGCGGTAGGCATCCAGGTGTCGCAGCTTCGTCAGCGCGTTCAGGCGGCTGATTGCCGAAATCGTGATGAAGCCGGGCCTCCCAATCATAAGGTCTACGTCTTCCAGTGCAGGCATCTGCGCCAAGGAAGCCGTGAGCGCCTCCGTGGGTCCGTCGCAGATGAGATGGAGGCTCTCCAGTTGATTGAGGCGCGTTAGTTGCGCGATGCCCGCATCGGATATGGCCGTGTCATTGGTGCAGATCAGCAATTCCCTGAGTTCCGGGAGATTCGAGATGTACCGCAAGCCCGTGTCCGTGAAAGAGCCCTGGGCGTTCAGGCGGCGCAGCCCTTTCACTTCGGCCACATGGGCCAGGGCCGCGTCGGTGAGTTCTGCTTCCGACCCGCGGCCACCTTTTGGCAGATGTAGGTCCTCGAGATTCGGCATGTAACGCAGGCGTTCCAGGCCGGCGTCCGTGACCATGGTCTGATGAAGGTCCAGCTTCCGGAGCTTGCGCATCTTGGCGATGTGCGGCATAGCAGCGTCGGTGAGGGTCTGAATCCAGATGAACTCGAGTTCCTCCAGGTCCTTGAGGGCGGCCAAGTCGGCCACGCTCTCGTCGGTGAGGGGCATATTGCCTTGAAACCGCAGACTGCGCAGGGTCTTGATGGTAGCGACATGACGCACCACGTCTGGGCCCGGTCCGGTGCCGTTGATCGCCAGGTACCGGAGGTCGGGCAGGTCCGCCAGGTGAAGCAGCCCATGACCCCGCATGTTGCTCGCCAGGACTTTCAACTCGCGCAAGCTGCGCAGTTTCGCGATGTCCACCAGATCCTGGTCCGTCACGGGACTGAACAGCAGAAGTTGCCGGAGCTTGGTCATGTGCCCCAACTTGGCCAGGGCCCCCTCGTCAAGCTTCTTCGAACGCAGGTACAGATACTCCAGATTAGTCAATCCGTGCAGGTGCTCCAAGCCCCTCGATGTGACATCAAGCCCCCCTAGTTCAAGGTCTCGCAGGCCCGTGAGATGCGCCAGGTGCGGCATGATAGCGACGTCGGGGTTCGGACAGGGATACTTCTCCGTGCCCTCGACGCGCAGACCGAACAGGTCGTTTGGCTCAAGGTCCGCCAACGCCTCCATGCGTCCCAAGAGCCCGTAACCCACGACCAGCCACACGTGCGCGTCGGCCGGAACCGTCACGTCGCCCCACGCATCCGCCAGATAGGTCCGCCCGGCGAAGTAGTCACTTCCATAGCCCAACCGGTACTCGCCGCGCCACCCGCGCGTGACAATCTCAACCGTGCCAAGGGAATGCTCCTCGGGGAAGTGGATTACCCGGGTCTGGGCGACCGGTTCATCAACGGACGCGGTCGAGGCGTCTCTAGACGCGGACGAGACCCTGCCCCGCCCCCTGGACGCGGTGGCCGGTTCAGCTACCGCGCCAAGCGAGCGCCCGCTGTCGGCGGGCACGGATGCAGATCGGACGCGGGCAGTACGAGCGCCGCCGGTCCGCGCGCGAGCCGGCCGTGCGGAAGCGAGAAGCTCAAACGTTGGATCGCCACCGCTAGGGGTCAGCGCAATGCCGGGCAAGCACACAACCGTCAGCGCAGCCAGCACCGCCAGCGCACGCCGCGTCAGTGCCGCGTGCCGCACGGACGAGTGGGCGATGGACACCAACCGTTCCTTCAGGTCCTTGAAGGATTCCATGGTGACAGCGGCTGGCGCCGGATACGGCCGGACGGTCCGCACGCCTTCGGCGGCGAGCAGCAGTGCCCGGGCATAGGTGTTCGGCCGCGCGCGACTGATGGCGAGCACTGAATCGTCGCACGCCCGCTCGCGCTCGAACAGGATCCGCCGTTTCGCGAAGTGAACCACGGGATGGAAGAAGTACAGCGCCTCGCAGGCGGCCAAGATCGTGCCCGTGAGCGAGTCGCGGCGTCGCAGATGAACGAATTCGTGGGCCAGCACCGCCAACAGACCGGCCTGCGGCACGCTGGCGAGAAACCGTTCCGGCAGAACCACGACGGGCGACGCAATGCCGCACGCGAAAGGCGACACCGACTCACCCGTCAGGATGATCCGCGGCAACCTGTCGAGACCGGCCAACCGCGCCGCACGATGCGCAACCTCCAGGGCCTTGGCGTCCGTGAGGGATCGGCCCTCCGCACAAAGCCGCCGCAACCGCAGCATGCCGCGCCCCATCCGCACCGCAACGACACCCACCCCGACCAGCCAGCCCAACATGAGCCACGCCGAAAGCTGGACCCGGGGAAATGGCACGGCAGCGGCGCCGGAGCAAGACACCGCTGCCGCCGGTACCCTCGCTACGATTCCTCTGTCAGGAGGAGTTGGCATGGTCCGCAGAGGTTCATCAGGCAAGGGTTGGAAACGGGATTCGACAACCGGGACGCTGACACGCGCAGCCGGCGGCACGTCCTGGATTGCGGGAAGGACCGGAAGAGGAACAGTCATCAGCGGCATGACGAGGAGCCGCAACGGCACCAGCATCCACAGCCAGAAACGAATCGAGGGCGACGCCGCGTGTGGCGCTTTGGACACCAGGTAGATGATGAGGGCAAGCGCCGTGCTCTGCCACAGGGCCGGCCACATGATGGCCCACCATTGGTCCCCCAAGGCGTTCGCGAGCTGTATTGCAGCGTTCATCTCACTCCCCTTCGTCGTCGCGCTCCATGCTCTCGACGATCGTGCGCAACTCGCCCATCTCGTCGTCGGTCAGGTCTTTCGCATCGGCAAGGTACGCCAGAAACGGCGCCGCCGACCCGTCGAGCACCTTCTCCACAAACTGGCCGATGAGACGCGATACCACCGCGCCCCGGCCTTCGCTCGTGCGGTAATGAAAGATCCCGCCCACTTTGCGCCGCTTCAACAGCCCCTTCACATGAAGCCGCTGCATCACGGTCAATACCGTCGTGCGCGCACACCCACGCTCTTTTCCGAGTTCCTCGGCCACGTCCTGAACCGTCCGCTCCGGCCCGTCCCACAGGGCCTTCAACACGGCCAGTTCCAGTTCACCGAGCCCGTAGCCTCTTCTCGTCATGACATCCATCCTTTTTGGTCGAACCTATGAATCCCACACTGGCGACTACCCCCGTAGTCAACCCAAGTATACTACGCGCGTAGTCAGCCGTCAAGTGCCTAATCAGGAACCCATATGATACGTTCATGATCGCAACGGCCCAAATCGATCATTCAAGACGGGGACAGTGCGGTCGCTGAGAAGATCATGCATACGCGAAAACAGAAGCGACAAACGGGGACTGCCAAGCTCTTGCGTCCCACTATTGCGCTTCCTAGGGCAACAATGGGTGGCTGTCCCCAGGTTATCGCGGGCTACGCGCGGGAGACTGCAACTTTCTCAACAGCCCCGCTCTCCCAAGTTCTCAGGAGGAACTCGTGACCGACAAGACAATCTCGGCGAAAGGCGTAGTGTGCAGGGTCGTGATCCTGCTCGTGGCCGGCCTGATGCTCGTCTGGTGCAACGCCGAGCCAGTCGAACCCGGCGCCGCCTCCGCGCTTGATGCCGCCAGCCGCCAAGTCCTCTACCGCGGGGCCTTCTTCCTTCGGCTGCCCATGATGCTCGTGGCCCGAGCGGCCCTGCCGTCGAGTCCCGCTCCCTGGATGCACGCCCCGTGTACAGCGGCCTGCATGCTGGCCCCTTTCTTCTGGTACGGGGTCTGGCTTGTATGGCGGCGAATCATCCGGCAAATGGCGGTCTTGGGCAAAGCGGACAACGAGGGCATGACGCGCCGCACGTTCCTCGCCGCCGCGGCAACCTTCGTGCCGCCCGCCGCATGCACCGGCCTGGCCGCTCACGCCGTCTGTTGGGCGCCCCAACGCGTGCGTGTCGCCCGCTACCGGCTACCCATCCGAGGGTTGCCGCCCGAACTCGCCGGCCTCCGCGTCGCCCATCTCTCGGACACCCATTACGGGTCCACCATGGCCATGTCCTACCTGGAACGCGTTGTTGCAGAGACCAACGCGCTCCAGCCCGACTTGGTTGTGTTGACCGGCGACTACGTCCTGTCCCCGCACAGCGCCATCGAACCCGGTATTCGCCTGTTCTCGGCGTTGGCGCCGCGCATCGGCTCGGTAGGGGTGCTCGGAAACCATGACCATTGGACCGACCCGGGGTTGTGCCGCGAGATCTTCGCCGACATCGGCATCCCCCTCATCGACAACGGGCAACGATTCGTTACGACGGCGCGCACGCTGGTGGACGAACCCCCGGATACGGGCCTGTGTCTCGGCGGCGTGGGCGACCTATGGACCGACCGCGTCCAGTTCGATCAAGCGGTCGCCGACACGCCCGACGCCATGCCCCGCTTGATTCTTGCGCACAACCCCGACACAGCCGAGCAGGCACCGTCCGGCACGCGCATCGACCTGATGCTCAGCGGCCACACCCACGGCGGCCAGGTCCGCCTTCCCGCCGTGGGCACGCCTGTGGTGCCCAGCCGCTACGGCTCCAAGTACGCGGGAGGATTGGTGGACGGCCCCCAATGCCGCGTCCTGGTGTCGCGCGGCATCGGCATGGCCCCCATGCCCGTCCGGCATCGCGTGCCTCCCGAGATCGTGCTGATGGGGTTGGTCACGGCAGATGGAGGTGCCGAAGAGGCCTGATTTCCCGACCCATCCCCCCATCTCCATCAATCTCCACATCCCCGTCTCTTCAGTCTTCCCTTGTCCCCTTCGGCAACGGTGGCGGGACGAAGCGCTTGCCTTTCCACTCAGCCAGGATGCGGAGATACAGATACGGGTCGTCCCATGTGCGCGCCGGTTCCACGACCGTCGTCTCAGGCCATTCGTTGAAACTGGTCACCACCACAGCATCCGCTTTCGCGTCGGTGACGGCCCGCAGATACCCTCGCAAGGTCTCGCCTTCGTCGCGCGGAATCACATACGGCGCTTCCTGGATCTTGCTGTTGTCGTGTCCCGGATGCACGGGCAACATCGCCTTGTGCCCGTGGTGGTGGCATACGCGCGCCATGCCGTCGAACTGGGGCGCCAGGCCGTCGTATGTGTGCTTCCGCAACACGCTGAAAGTCCCGTACCCCATGAACGCGTCGATCCAATCCAACGCCAACCACGCCGGGTCCACCACGAAGGTGCGCGTGCCCGTGAGCGGGTTGTCGCCGTTCGCGATCTTGTCGAACACCCAATACACCGGTCCGACCCGCGCTTCCACGTAGTCACGCAGGTCCACCGCCTGCTCCGGCGTCAACTTCGGATTGAACGGCACCTGGTAGATGGCATACACCGGTTTGCCGTCGATATGAAGGTACGCGGGACTACCCTTGAACCGGCCCAGATACGTTGCAGCCCATTCCTTCACCGTGTCGAAATCGTCCACAAACTGGGCCGTCTCGTCGAAGAGGCAGACCTTCATGCCTTCCTCTTCCGCAATAGGAAGCACCACGTCCACGAACACATCGTGCGTGAGCCCGGACGGCGTCTGCCACCCGGCCGGTCCCCACCAGTCCACCATAAGCGCGTCGATGCCGGCCGCTTTCGCCAACCGCATGTGCCACCGCACCACCTCCGGGTCGCCGCTGTCGTAGACCCCGATGAGCGGGTAGGCGCAACTGCTGATGTCGCGGATGTGCGGAGGAAGGATAATGTTGTCCGGGTTCGTACCCGACGGTGCAAGCAGACTCTTACCCGAGTTCCCCCATTGCGCCCACACCCCGTGGGGGCCCGGCTTCGTCGCGTACCACGTGTAATATGTTGCGAGAAGCAGGGGACGCTCCGGCGTTGCGCCGCGACCACCGTGCAGCGACGAACATCCCGGCACGAGAATCGCCGCCACGGCCACAAGCGCGCACAATCGACGGTGGATAATCATAACGCCCTACTCGTCCGGGTACATATCGGGCCGGAGCCCGATGTTCACGATACTGCACGCCTGGATGGGGTTCAGCCCCTTCTCCTTCGCCACCGCCACCAGGTCCGGGGCGTCCGCACCCGGGTTCAGAAAGAATTCGCCCGGCTCCTTCGCCGCAATATCGTCCAACATCCCCATCCCCACCGCCGACGGCACATACATCGACACCCGGTCAACGGGCGTCGGCACATCCGCTATCGACGCGAAACACGCAATCCCTTCCACCTCCTCCGCCTTCGGATTCACCGGGTACACCGTCCACCCCCCGTCCCGAAACGCCCGTACCGCCTTGTTCCCATACTTGCTCCGGTCCGTCGACGCTCCAACAATGGCGATTGTTTTGCCCATGGGCTGCTCCTGAATGGTTCGTGTTGCCACGCAACCGATGATACCACGGGTGGCGAAACGGTCTTCGCTTGCGGTACTTCAGTTCGCACTGCGCCCCACTCCGTCATCCCGAGCGAAGCCGAGGGATCTCTCGCCCCCGCACCCGAACGCGTAGCCGAGAAGATCCTGCGTTCCCCTACAAATACCCCGCCCCACGGAACCAGTCGAGGGTATCGAGGAGGGTGTTGTGACTTGGGCGCGCGTTGTAGCGCAGGGCTTCGCGGGCTTTGTCGGAACTCACTTTCTGGTGGTGGCACACGGCGTGGATGGATGCGGCGGTGAACAGGGGATCGCGGGACCGGATGCGGGCAGCCGTTTCAGCGAAGGGGGCGCCGAGTCGCGCCAACCACACAGGTACACACATGGGATTCAGCCGGCGTTCCACCAGTGCCCCCACCACCTTGGCGATGTCGCTGATGGACATGTAGTGGCCCGACAGGAGGTACCGTTCGCCGCGTAGGCCCATCTGTTCGGCGGCCAGGGCGCCCTGGCACACGTCGCGCACGTCGACCCAGTTGAACCCGCCGGCGCAGATTACGGGGCGTCGTCCCAGACACAGATCGAGCAACAGGCGGCCCATGAACGAGGGTTCGCGGTCGCCGGGCCCGATTACGCCGGTCGGGTTCACGATGACGGCGTCGAGCCCGCGGTCCACGCCTTCCAACACCACGCGCTCGCCCGCCGCTTTCGACAGGTCGTAGGGCATGGACCGGTGGCAGTCGCACAAGGGACGCTGTTCGTCGACGGCTTCGTGGATCGGGTAGGGCGACAGGGCGTGGACCGAACTGAAATGGACCAAGCGGCGCACGCCGGTTTTCAGGCACGCGTCCACCACGTTGCGGGCGCCCTCCACATTCACGCGATGCACATGCGGCACGTGGCGGCTGCTCAACGTGATGGCGCCCGCGAGATGGTACACCACGTCCGCACCATCGAACCCCCTTCGGAGACTCTTCGGGTCCAACACATCGGCCGTGTATCGTTCCGCCGAAACGTCGTCCGGCACATCCGTGCCTGGATACAGGAGTGCACGCACATCCCGTCCCGATTCCGTCAACGCCCGGATAAGGTTCACTCCAATGTGACCCGATGCACCCGTCACTGCAACCGCCATATGTTTACTCCCGCTCCATAGTGTCGAACGCTATACCCCCTTCACCGCAACATGAACATTATGTCATGTTTTGATTTCCGCCGCAACTCTCCTGTACAGTGGTCTCTCGCCGACCGCGGAGGGAGAGCACGACCGAATCCCACGACAGGAGGGAAACCGCCATGCACGTATGCCGTAGGCTGGTTCTGATTGCAGTGGTTGTGGCCGCAGGAACTTTGGCGGCATCCGCCCAGGAAGGGTTCACCTCGGTGCGGGACGGCCGCATCGTCGACGCCGCGGGCCGGCACGTGGTGTTGCGCGGCATCGCGGTCGGGTTTGCCTGTCCCAACGAGTCGGGCGACGACCCGTCCGTCACCTGGCCGCACGGCGGGGCTGAGACCTTCGCCGCCATCCGATCATGGGGCTTCAACTGCGTACGCATTCCCATCTACTGGTCGGCGATTGAACCCGAACCCGGCGTGTATGACGACGCGTTCCTGGCCCAACTCGACGAGAAGATCGCTTGGGCCAAGGAGAACGACTTGGGCGTCATCCTCGACATGCACCAGGACTTCTGGGGCATCGGCGTGCCCAACGGCCGCGGCGCGCCAGCCTGGGCCTTGCTCGACCCGGAACTCCAACACAAAGTGGAGGGACCCGAATGGGTCACGTGCTTCCGCAGCGCGCGTCTCAAGGCCGCCTACGACAGTTTCTGGAAGAATTCGTCCGGTCCCGGCGAGGTCGGTCTCCAGGATCGGTTCGCCGCCATGTGGGGCCATGTGGCCGCGCGCTACGCCGACGAACCAGCCATCGCCGGGTACGAAGTCCTCAACGATCCCTTCCCCGGCAGCCCCTTATTCGCGTTTCTGTTCGGCATGATTTCGCGGATGACGGAACGCCTCGAAGCCAAAGGTCAATCCATCGCCGATCTCAGCCTCTTCGAACGGGGTGAACCGGCCTGGGTGGAAGCCCATACCGACCCCGAATCCTACGCCTATTGGATGGAAGGCGGCGCGGAGATCGAGCAAGGATTCGACGAACAGTTTCTGGCGCCCTTCTACGCGCGTGTCGTCACGGCCATCCGCACGTCCGACGCGAACCATCCGATCTTTCTGAGTGGCAGCACCCTCGCCAATCTTGGCGTAACCGCGCCTTTGGCCGCGGCCGACCCGCTCCAGGTGTACGCACCCAAGGCGCTCGACAGCGACGGGGAACGGCTTGCGCTGCGCATGAACCAGTTCAACGATACCGCGACCGGCATGAAGGCGCCCCTGGTTGTGACCGAATGGGGGCATCTGAGCAACAGCGACGAGATGTTTGAAGACGACCCCGTCGCCGGAGCCCCCGCACTTCTCGATGCCGCGGATGCGTCGCTCGCGGGTCTCGTGTATTGGCAGTACGAAGCGGGCCTTGCCGACGCAGCCTATTTCGGCGACCTTCTCCAACGGCCGTATCCCATGGCGGCGGCAGGCGCCATCATCAAATGCGCCTTCGACGCCGGTATGTTTGAGTGCGTGTGGCGCGAGGATGGAAAGACGAAGGAACCCACCGAGATCTTCGTGCCCGCGGGGTTGTACGCCGAGAACCCCAACGCTACGGTCGAACCCGAGGGTTCGGGGATGAAGCTGCGACTTCTACCGGGTGAACCGAAGAACGGTGTCCTTGTCATTGCTCCCACGGGCGAGGTCATCGAACGTCGGTTGGTGCTGAAGCCGAAGGGGGAGTAGGTCCCCGCCTTCGCGGGATGCCATTGGTACGTACCCGTACTTCGACCAACCCAACACGGGCAGGGGCGACGGCGAGGTCTACGAACGACGCTACAAGGGCGCGGTAGAGAGTCGAACCCTACCGGGTTCCGCAAGGGCAGCCGTTTCCCCAGGGTAGGCGCGTGGCCGAGGACGACCACGTGCGCCAACCCTGGGCTGCGATTGTCGAACCCCTGCGGGGTACCTTCGCTGAGGCGGCTTCCCCGGGTAGCCCGCCCGGCTCCTCTCGAACCGGTAACCCCGGGATTCTCGCGCCCCCTGAGCGGGTTCAGTTCGGATGCGGCTGGCTCGCCCGCATCTGCTCAGCCCAACCCGCGAGGGTTGGACAGTCAGAGCCCCAGGTTGGACGCGTCCGTCCTCGGACGCGCGCCCACCTGGGGTACAGAGACCCTCTCCAGGCAACCCGGATGGGTTGGACCGCGCGCGCGCCGCCGTCGCCCTGGCAGGCGCCTTCAGCTTGCCTGAGCCCCCTCCAACCCGTATCGTATGGGGCGGAGGGCCATCCAACCATGGCGCCGGGAGTCTGGTGCGACACCGGTGCTACGCGTAAGACAACAGGAGGATTCCGTGCGAACCGTGACGATTCTGATCATAGCCATGTCCGCCCTGACCGCGGCGGCCGACGGCGCTGCCGACCCGGGCGAGGAGGCCCTGCGCCTGATCGCGATTGAAGAGGCGCGTCTACCTGGACTCAAAGACACCCTGGCGTCGGCGTGTGCGGACGGGATTCCCGTGGCCTATCCGCTGTCTGACCTCACCGTAGGCGAACTGTTCTGCGGCTGGTGCCGCGACGACGTGGCCCGCGGCCGCAAAGATCGCGCCCTGACCGTGGCCCAGGAAGTGAAGGACATTCTGGACCGGGCCGAACGCGAAATGCAGGCGGGCGTGGACGTGCCGGTGTGGCAGGTTGGCTCGCAGGTGTTGCGCGAAGGGAGTTTCTGGGGAACCTGCCTGTACCGCGGCGTGGAGACAGTCCGCCCCGTCATCTTCACCGGCTACGGCCATTTCGGCGGCGTCGTGAATGCGCTTCCCACCCTCCAGAAGACGGGATCCAACATCATCCAGATCGAGATCGGGCCGCGTCACGTGGTGAACGAAGACGGCACGGTGCGGAGCGACGGGATTGACGACTACATCCTGCCAGCTCTAGATCGCGCGCGCGACCATGGGGCCACGGTCTGCCTACTGCTGTCCCCTCACTATTTCCCGGGTTGGGCTGTCGAAAAATGGCCGGAACTCCGTGTCGACAACGGCATGTTCTTGAAGAACTCGCTGGAAGCGCCCCAGGCTCGCGAGATCTACGCGCGGTTCCTCCGGACCGTCATCCCCATCGTCAAGGATCATCCCGCCCTGCACTCGGTGTGTCTCAGCAACGAACCCACATCGTCCGGGTCCGATGAGGACCCTTGGCGGTTGCCGTTGTGGCGCGAGTACATCCGCGAACTGCACGGCGACATCGCGACCGTCAACGCCCTGTACGACACGGACTACACCGACTTCGATGAGGTACCCCATCCATCCCGCGGGTTGGGCGCAAATCGAAGCGCCTTCTACGACGGCATTCGGTTTAACCAGGATCGCTTTTCCGAATGGCATGCATGGATGGCGGACATCATCCACGAGTCCGCGCCGCGCCTCGCCTGCCATGTCAAGGTGATGCCCATCGTGTGGGGACGCCGCACCATCACGTGGGGCACTGACCCGTGGCAGTTCGCCGAACTGAGCCAACTCAACGGAAACGACTGCTACTTCCTGCCCAACAACGAGACCGCGCCCTGGGAAAGCGAATGGCAACTCCAGAACATGTACTACGACCTGCAACGCTCTATGAAACGGGCGCCCGTGTTCAACACGGAGAACCACATTATCTCCGACCGTGAAACGGCGCAGGTCTATCCCGGCCACATCTACACGGCCTTGTGGCAGGGCGCCGTCCACGGCCAAGGCGCGGAGACCACGTGGAGTTGGGGGCGCACCTACGACCGGAAGAGCGACTTCGAAGGGTTGACGCTCCATCGCCCCGGTTGCACCGCCGCCCACAGCCGGGCCGGGCTCGATCTCATGCGGCTCGCGCCGGAGGTCACCGCGTTCCATGCGCTGAAGCCCCGCGTCGCCATCCTCCACTCGAATGCCGCCATCGTGTGGGACACCGGGTTCTATCCCAGCATCCGAAAGGTGTACGAAGCGCTGAACTTCTGCGGCGTCCCCATCGGATTCGTCACCGACGAGCAGGCCGCGGCCGGATGGCTGAAGAAGTACGATGTGCTCATCGTGCCCGATTGCGCCCACGTGCTTGGCGGCGCGTCGGACGCGATTCGCACCTGGAGCGGGCGCGGCGGCGTGGTAGTCGCCCATGGCACGGGATGCCTCGCCTTCGACCAGTACGGCAGGCCGAGCGAAGAAATCCCTTTCCAGAAGCAGTTCCCCGCGGACCGCGAAGGCAAGCGTCTTCGCAACGACCTGTCCAAAGCGCTGCGGAAAGCCGGCATCGGACCTGAGACGAAGTTGCGTGGCAGCCTTTGGCGGATGCCCTACGGTGTGGAATGGCGAACGGCCGCGCTCAACGGACGCACCCTCATCAACATGGTCAACCTGACGCGGGAGCCCATCAAGGTCGCCCTGCCGAAAGGGACCTGGCAGGATCTCATCACGCTGGGGGCTTTGGGCGGCAGTGTGACTCTGGATCCAAACACGCCTGTGCTCGCCGTAAGCGAGTAGAATCGTCTGGAATGTACCGAGGCCGGGTCCACACCGTGGACCCGGCCTCGTCGTATTGTCGCGGGATTGACCGTCAATCCAAATCGATATGAGGAATGTGCGGTGGACGCGGAGGTTCGGGCTTATCCGCTTTCTTCCTGTCCTTCGCATCGTCGGCAAGCGGCGCCACCGCGGCCTGCGCCGGTGTGAGCGGGGCTTCACTGATGAGAATGGTGGGCGAGATGCCCTTCTCGGTCAACACGATCTTCGTGTTGTCCTTCAGCGAGTTCTCGGTCACCTCCAGCCGTTTCAGTTCTTTCGCGCTCCCGCGGAAATACTTCTCGGCCGCCTCGTTCACCAACTCGATGGCGCGCGCCTTACCCTCCGCCACGCGGATTTCGGCTTCCTTCTTGCCTTCCGCCTGCTGGATGGACGCCAGCTTCTCCTGCTCGGCGGCCTCGTACCGGCCCGTGGCCAGCAGCTTCATGGCGCGGCGTTCCTGCTCGGCCGTCTTCTGCTTGTGCATCGCCGCCTTGATGTCGTCCGGCGGGTCGATGAGGCGGATCTCCACCTTGCATACCTTCAGCCCCCAATCGCGCGTCATCTCGTCCAGGCTGCTCTGAAGGTTCGACGAGATGCGTTCGCGAGCCACCAGACTCTCATCGAGCGTCAGACCACCAAACTCCTGACGCAGATTGGTCTTGGCCAACTGCAACACCGCAACCTTCCAATCGTCGATGTTGTAGAACGTCTTCTGGATGTCGTCGGCTTCCAGCCCCGGCCGGACCCAGATCAACCCGTCCACCTTGATCTCCACATTGTCCTTAGTGATCACGGGCTGGGGTTCAATGTCCATGGTGTGTTCGCGAACGTCGCGAATCTTCGTCATTTCCACCAGAGGCACCTGAAATTGCAGCCCCGGCCCCACGAACCGCCGGTACCGGCCGAACAACTCCACGATGCCCCGCTCATACTGCTTCACGGTAAAGAACATGTTCCGCACGTTGCGCATAGCGCCGCTCCTCCCCATGGAATGCCTGGCGGCATCCTCTCGGCCCATCGACACGCCGCCAATCTAGCACGGAGGGTAAGGGGTGTCAACGAATCGGCGGTGAAACCCGGCGCAAGGTTGAACGAGACCGCCCAGTGCGTACAATGGACTCTATAGCCATCATCATGAACCAGGGAGGCGAGGGAGATGATACGCGATCTCATTTTGAAGAACCGCAGCTACCGCCGATTCGACGAGGCAGATCCCATCGACGAGGCCACCATGCGCGAGTTGGTCGACCTGGCGCGATTGTCCATGTCCGGCGGCAACCTCCAACCCCTGAAGTACATGGTCTCCTGCACGCCCGAACGGAACGCGCTCGTCTTCCCCCACACGGTGTGGGCCGGGTATCTCACGGATTGGCCGGGACCCGCCGAGGGGGAACGGCCGTCCGGCTACGTCATCATTCTGGGCGACAAAGAGATCCGCGCGGGTTTCGACACGGACTGCGGCATCGCGGCCGAGAACATCTGCCTGGGCGCCGCCGAGAAAGGCCTCGGCTGCTGCATGATCGGGTCCATCCGCCGCGAAAAGCTGCGTAAGGCACTCCAGATCTCCGAGGAATACGAGATACTGCTCATCATCGCCATGGGAACGCCCAAGGAAACGGTCACCCTCGAAACCGTTGGCGACGACGGCAAGATCGAGTACTGGCGCGACGATTCCGGCACCCATCACGTGCCCAAGCGGACGCTGGACGATGTGTTGATCGATTAGGTGATCTCAGCGCTGCTTACCCGACCCGACTGATCGGTCCGATCTGCCCTATGGCCTCAACTTGAAGCCCACCGGCGGTTCGCCTAGTCTATGCGGGTTGTCTAATCCATCGAATCAGGAGACCCGATCTCATGAAGAAGTCGCGAGTTCTGTCCCGACGTTCGTTCCTGGGCGCTTCGGCCGCGGTGGCCGCACCCATGATTCTGCCGAGCGGCGTGTTGGCCGCGCACGGCCGGCCAGGCGCAAACGACCGGATTGTCACCGGCCACATCGGTGTCGGCGGCATGGGCCGCCACCATCTCGGCCGCATGCGGGAGCACATCGGCGCCATCTGCGATGTGGACAAGAACCATCTCGCCAACGCCGTCGATATGGTGAAGCTGAACAACGTACCGACCTTTACCGATTACCGGCGGGTGCTGGAGCGCAAGGACATCGACGCGGTGTTCATCGCCGCGCCGGATCATTGGCACGGCGTCATGATGGTGCAGGCGTGCGAGGCGGGCAAGGATGTCTACTGTGAAAAGCCCGCCAGCACCACCATTGAGGAAGGCCAGGCCATGATCCAGGCCGCGCGTCGGTACGGACGCGTCGTGCAGATCGGGTCGCAGGGCCGGTCCCAGGATGCAACCTATAAGACATGCCGCTACATCCGGAACGGCGAGATTGGCAAGATCAGGCGTGTGGAATGCTGGCACGAAGAGAACTGGAAAGGCGGCGACCCGAGCAAGTTTCAGGACCCGCCCGCTGAACTCGACTGGGACATGTGGCTCGGACCGGCGCGATGGCGCCCGTACAATCCCGACTACTGTCATTTCAATTTCCGGTGGATGCTGGACTTTGGAGGCGGCTTCATCCGCGACCGGGGCGCTCACGTCATGAGCTGTCTGTTCTGGTTCCTTGAGCTTGATGACACCGGCCCTTCCCGAATCACCGCCACGGGCACCCCCCGCAAAGAAAGCGTGTGGGACACGCCCATCGGCATGGAAGTCACCTGGGAATTCAAGCATCGCGACCTCACGGTGGTGTGGCGCCAACCTGGCGAGAAGGCCGCCGACGCTACCTTTGGCCACGTGTACCACGGCGACAAGGGCACGCTGGTGTTCCGAGGGGGCGATGGCGGATGCGCCACGGAGCAGAAAGTGAACGACTACGAACCACCGGCCGGCGGCGTGGAGGTCTACAAGAGTCCGGGACATCACGAAGACTTCCTCAAGTGCGTGAAGACCCGCGAGAAACCGATTATGGATATCGAGGCGGGGCATCGCGTGGCCACCGTGTGCAACATGGCCAACATCGCCTACCGCCTCGGCCGCCCGCTCGACTGGGACCCGGTCGCCGAACGATTCATCGGCGACGAAGAAGCGAACCGCATGATCAGCCGGCCCGGTCGCGGGCCGTGGCATCTGTAGGGGGTACGTGAGATGATTCGGAAGTCTACGATTGCATGGATACTCGCCGCGGTGTGCGCGGTTGCGCCGTTCGCTGGCGCGCAGGATGCCCCAGGCGTCGTCGAACGGCTCTCCAGTGGTGAACCGGATGTCCGCAACCAGGCAGCGGCTGACGCGGCCGCCCTCGGCGCGGAAGCAGTGCCGCCCATCGGCGCGCTTGTCGGGTC
>JAAEQP010000406.1 GCA_024231375.1 bacterium
CCGGAAGAAGGCGAACTCGTCAACACGCACTACGCCGCAATGGTTGAGAGTGTCGACGATAGCGTAGGACGCGTCTTGGAGACGCTGGATCGGTTAGACCTTGACGACAACACCATCGTCATCTTCTTCTCCGACAACGGCGGGTTGGCGACCACCTATCACGCGTCGGGGCACCAGAAGGAACTGGAGTCTCGCGGCAACGGCTGCTACACCCAATTCGTACCGGCAACCTCCAATGGACCGCTCCGGCTTGGCAAGGGATTCCTCTATGAAGGAGGCATTCGCGAACCGTGTCTGGTAAAATGGCCCGGCGTGACCCGTCCGGGAAGCGTTTGTCGAACACCGGTCGTTGGATACGACTTCTACCCGACGATGTGCGAAGTGGCCGGAGTGGATGTGGGAGAGCTGCAACTGGACGGCCTGAGCCTCGTTCCCTTGTTCGAGAATGCCGAGGCCACGCTCGATCGCGATGCGATCTGCTGGCATTTTCCGCACTTCTCCAACGAAGACAGCCGGCCCAGCAGTGCCGTCCGCTCGGGGCGATGGAAATTGATCGAGCACCTGGAATACGGCGAAGTTGAACTGTACGATCTCGCGGAGGACCCCGGCGAAACAACGGACCTGAGGGCGAAGATGCCCGAGCGAACCAGGCAACTCAAGGCAATGCTCGACGAGTGGCGCAACGACGTGGATGCGGCGATGCCCATACGGCGTTCCAGTGATTGAATGCAGGAGAGACAAAGTGCGTGACGGGAAACTAGGGGTTGCCGTTCATGGGGCCGGCTGGGTGGCTGGCGCCCACGTGGCCAGTTGGTTGAAGAATCCTGACGTGGCCGTCGTCTCGATCAGCGATATCAAACGTGACCGAGCCCGCGATATGGCGGAGCGGCACGGCTTGGACTGCGCTGTTCGGGATGACTACGGCGAAGTGCTTTCGGACACGGCCGTGGACATTATCGACGTGACCGGTCCCAATCACGTGCACACGGAGCATGGTATCGCTGCCGCGGAGGCC
>JAAEQP010000407.1 GCA_024231375.1 bacterium
ACTCTGGAACGAGAAGTACTTCGACACCAAAGCCTGGGGCGAGGAATACCAGGGCGTCGCGGACGGCTGCGCCGCCGCGGGCCATCCCGAGATCACCTTCGAGGTGATGAAGAAACTCGCCGCCATCCCTGACATCTCCGAATACAATTGCAGCCTCTTCGTCGCGTGGGGCAACGCCACGGCCGGCGAAGACGACATGTTCCAGATGCGCAACCTCGACTGGTCCATGGACACGGGCCTCCAGCAGTATCCCGTGGTCGTCATCTACAGCCCTGTCGACGGTTTGAAGCACGCCATGGTCGGGTTCGCCGGCATGTCGGGCGGCGCGGTCGGCGGCATGAACGAAAAGGGCCTGGCCATCAGCGAAATCATGGGCCACTTCGGCGATGATGAAACGCTGGAAGGCATGCCCTTCCCCGTGCTCCTGCGCGACTTGCTCTATTACGACACCACCTTGGACGGAGCCCTCACGCGGATGCGTGACGCCACCCGTACCAACCAGTACCACTACGCCCTTGGCGATCCCAATGCACCCGATCCCAAAGGCCGGCTCCTTTTCACCAGCAACACCCGGTTCGACGAGTTCCCGGACAACACGTCGGTCACGGACCACCCCTGCGTGAATCCCGCCCCGTACCACGCGTCCCTCGACGACGCCGTGTACTGGAAGAACCACAACGGCCGCGACAACGACGTGCTGTTCAACGCCATCAACGAGCGTTACGGTCAGATTGACGCTGAGAAAGCCATCGAAATCGCGCAGATCGCCTGCGTCGACGGCACCCTCGTCAGCATCATCTACCACAACAACGCCAACGAAATGTACGTAGCCTTCGCCGAAGGTACCACCCCCGGTCCGCGCCAGCAATTCGTGCGCATCTCCCTCGACTAACACACGCCACATATCCCAACAAACAACACACCGGCGGGTCCGGAAGGGTCCGCCGGTGTGCTTCTTCTCTGAGCGACGGGTCTTCGTTCGTAGCGCGCCCTTCAGGGCGTTCCGATACCTGGAACCCAGACCCGGCGCAAGTCTTCGTTCGTAGCGCGCCCTTCAGGGCGTTCCGATACCTGGAACCCAGACCCGGCGCAAGTCTTCGTTTGTAGTGCGCCCTTTAGGGCGTTCTCTGCTCAATGGCTC
>JAAEQP010000408.1 GCA_024231375.1 bacterium
ACCCGCAGCACGCACGGTGACAGCCACTGTATCGGCTGTGTTGGATGAGTACGGGCGAGACATCGTTGAGGTAGCGAAGGCGGTGCTCGAACTGCGGGCTACCGTCGAGGCGGTGAGGGAGTTGGCGAAGCGCAACGACTGCCATTGCGCGTGGTCCAAGGACGGAGAGCCCTGCACAACTTGTCAGTTCAGCTCCATCCTGGAAGGGGGCGGGTGATGAGTGAGAACCCACTGGACGCGCAGTTGCTTAGACAACTCCGCTCCGACCTCGCCGCCGCGCGCCAGACAGTCGAAGCCCAACGTGATGAAATCGAGCAAGCCCGGGCGATGCTCGCCGCCGCGCGCAAGCGGGCCGACGAGGCGGAATCGCGGATAGCTGAGTTGAGAGACATCGTGCTATCCGAACGCAAAGACGGCAATCACTATCTATCGTCGCGCAGTCGGGAGCGGTTGTCAGATTGGCTGGAGTCGCTCTCCACCCCCACCCCACCCGCCGCGACTTGGCAGTCAGAGCCACCTACGGAGCCCGGGTGGTGTTCCGCAGATGCCGGCATTGAGTCGCCCACTCCATGTGTATACGATGACCCACGATACACGCTGGATGATTGCGACGTGGCAGCGAAGGGAATACAAAAAAAGGATTGCGGACACTGGCACCCCACCCCCCTGACCCCACCGGAGGCGAGCGATGAGTAACCACAAAAATCCAGATGGTGGCACATGGACCCCAGTTGAGGCATACGACCACGGCAACCGTTCGCCAGGTTGGACGAAGGCCCTTCGTGATTATGCCGAACACCTCGAAAATGTGGTTCGACACATGGCTGAGGAGCATTATTATTGTCCACCCGCCATGTCCGGGAACGATTGCGATTCGCCCGACCGGGTTGGTGTATGTGGTGATTGTTGGGCGCGGGCTACCCTGACCCCACCGGGTGACGACAATGCCTAACCTCGACAAAATCAAGCAGGCGGCGAGGGGGGCGACAGGGGGCGGGTACACACTCCACCGAGACGGGGTTTTGTGTGTTGGTATTGGCCCGGTGAAGTTCGGCGCGCATGGTTCCTTCTACGACGAAAACAGCGGGCTTGACCTGCACTACATCGCCACCATGGACCCCGCCACAACCCTCGCCCTTGTCGAAGCGCTGGAAGCGATGGCGGGGGAGATTGTTATCTACAACGACTGTCTGAGCGGGTACGGTGTCAAGACCGCCGCCGACATCCTAGCCGAGCACGGCATCGAGACGGGGGAGTAACCGCTGACCCAAGTCACAGGCGGGGAGCCCCTGATATTCGGGCTGCTCGATACGCCCGAGAACACGGCTCAGTCTAACTACCTGCACAGCTTCCGCTATCGCAACAACCTTCTAGGCGGCCGGGGGTTGGGCAAGACCTATGCGCTGATAGCGAAGAACGCGATATTTCAGTCAGTCATTCGCCCGGGTTCAATCACGTATCTAACGGAGCAGACGGGGCCCGACGTCCTCGACGTGCTGCTCCCGGTGCAGCGGGAAATCATACCCGCCGAGTTGTACAAAATCTCACGCGCTTCTCAAGGGAAGTTCGACATCGAATGGAAGGCAGGAGACGGAACGGGGATTACCCGGTGCCGGTCGCGACAGTCCAAGCGGTCCACCGACGAACCCCCGTTCCGGTGACGTGGCCCAAGTGCGCAGGGGGTGGGTCACGACGAGGCAGGCTTAGACCGATTCCGCCTGCAGAAGACGATGGAAGTGAGCGAGGGAATGCTCAGGGGTGGAGACATCCTATGGCTCGACACGTCCACCACTCCCAAGCTAGGGGGGCTACACGACTACCTGCGGCGTCTCGGCCTGACCGGCGAGGCGAGGACACAGATAAGCGAGGACGGGCGCTCGTGCGCGTTCTACGGGGCGACACGCGACAACCCACACAACGACAACCTTGATGCCCGCTTGCGGGAGATGTACTCTCCCGAGTTTGCTGCACAGGAGTTGGACGCCCGGTGGGTTAGCCTGTCGGGTCGCATCTGGGCTAATTGGTCGGATGCCCCGTGGCCGGATGGGAACGTGTATCACGGGCACGAGTGGGATGGGGGGGCGTTCACCCTCGCCGTTGACTTGGGCGTCAAGTCGGCTTGGCAGATATGGCAGCGGATACCCGCGACGGACCCGACGACGGGGCGAACGGTCCGGGGTACTCCGCTAGACTGTCTCGTGGCCGAGTGGCAACCCGACCACGGGGACGCACAGACGATGTGCAAAGCAGTGGACGCCATCTATGGCCGCCCCTCTAAAATCGTGGTAGGGATGGACGTCCACACCCGGGGGGTTAGCGACGGGGCCAAGCCGGCCGCGATGTTCGCCCAACAGTGGGGGGGCGGTATCCCCATGTCAATCCCAAGCGGGATGCTCAGTGACAAGGAGCTGCAGCACTGGACGACGCAGAGCCAGATAGTGAATGCGTTCAACCAGCGCAGTTTCGTACTTTCTTCGGCGTGCACCTATCACACCCCGGATAGCGGACGCACCTTGCCAGATTTAATTCGGCTGGACTCGTGGCCCGAGAGCCGTGGTTCGGCGGGTTCGTTCTTCACCAAGGACAAGGCGACGGGTGGAACGGGCTTGGAAGATGAGCGAGATGCAATGCTGTACTACATGATTACCCAACACCCCCCGCACACCCGTAAAGAGCGGCCGGTCCGATAATGGCTTACCCCTCTGACATACTAGGCGACCCCGTGCTTCGATGGCGGGTGATGGAGGACGGTGCCCCGACGGAGGTGGTGGGGGACGCAGCGGGGGCGAACAACGCCCTCGACTACGGCGACAAACTCAGGGACCGGGAGTTGCTAGAGGACTTCACTGTTACCAGATACGCCACCGGCATCAAGCGGGCGGACGATACGAGCGACTCCAGCACGAGTGTGTCGAGCACGGGCGGGTACGACACTTACGTGCAGGGCGACACCGAGGCGGCTATCAGGGTCGCCAACAAATTCGAGATAGTACCCAGCGGCACCTACACCCGGGTCATTGAGGAGCGGGCGAACCTGTTCTCCCACCCCCGACAGCGGTGGACGTTTGCCGGTGCAGACGGGGAATCGAACGACGACGTCGAGGCGCTTGTCGCTGCCCACCGTAAAGCGGGCGGTGCTGCCCATGCTTTGACGAGATGGGACAAGGCAGCATGCGCGATTAACGCCAGCGTCTTGCGCGTCTCGTGGCGCTCTGCCCACCTCGCCTATGAGACTATCCGCCCCACCGCCCTGCGCATCCAATGGCCGGGCAGCATCATCGAGGGCGGGGCGAACAGCGACGAGGACAGGGCCCCCGTGTACACGGACATCGAAGACGCCCTCGCCGTTGGCATCGAGTTGAGGAGTGCCACCTCTGTCGGGCAGGCGTCCACGTGGATGTGCTACATGGGGCGCTCGACGGACTACCCCGACGGGCGGTGTGTGACCTACGAGGCGAGGCAGTGGGAACTCCCCCCCAAGCCCGGCGCGGCGGGCATCGTGGACGAGTGGCAGACCCCGGGGGGCGACGTGGCCAACCCTCTCACGTGGCTGCAGAACCAACACCCCACCGACGTGCTGTACGAGTACCCCGTGGTTGTGCTCTACGGGAGCGACGGTGGCACGGACCAATGTGTGCTCCCCGTGAGTACGTCGCTGTACTCGAAGTTTACCGACCTCGACAGCGCCAACAGCAGGAACCTCACAGCCGCCTCGAAGGCGAGCACGGGGACACTCGCCATCGAAGACCCGGGCAACGCCGGGCTACCCGAGACGACTGAGGGCCACATCGCCCTGCGCCGGGAACAGAAGGTGTCACAGGTCGGGGCGTCTGCGTCCAACTCGAAGGACGCTAGCGAGGTGTTCAACTCGTATGTCCAACAGGTGGCAGAGGCGGAGGGCGTCCCGGGGTATACCGTGATTGCAGGGGGCAAGGCACCCGAGTCGGCTGCGGCGTTGGTCATCCGGTCGGAGCCAGCGAAGAACGCGAGGGCCCGCCGGGTCAAGTTGAACATGGACGCCGTCGAGAAACTAACCAGCCTCGAACTCTACCTAATCGCCCTGCACTCTGGGGTCGAGCATTGGGACGTCGTCGTCTCCTGGGATGCCGGCGAGTACGTTGCCCCCATCCCCCAAGAGTTGAGAGCGAAGGTCTTGAGCGAGGCCAAGGCGGCGGGGTACATCGACCACGTGGAAGCCGTGAGAGACTACCACGGATTTGACACCCGCGACGAGGCCAAAGATTACTTGAGGATGTTAGAGGCAGACGCCGACGAATTCGGTACGGGCGACTCGACGGCGGACAAGGTTATCGGCCGACTCAAGCCGAGAGTGAAACCAGCCCTTGCGGCGGTGCCCGGTGGGGATGAGGACGAGTAGTGATTTCAGTCGGCATCTACCACCCAACCAACAGTCCCGGCAAGCGGGACGGTGACACGTTCCGCAAGGAGTGTGAAGCGTGGGCGGACCACCAACCGGACGCGCGGACCTACGGGGTGGCGGGTAGGGGCAGGCGTCACACCCGGACGCTGATAGAGGACGCCTTTCGCGGGCTCCACCTCGCCGGCCACGAGATAGACCACGTCGCTCTTTTCAGCCACGGGTGGGCGGGTGCCCTGCAGTTGGGGTACCGGATGAAGGACGGGACGGACTCGCAGTTGGTTTCCGTTCTGAGGAGGTTCGCCAAGCCCGATGTGCACGTCACCCTCTACGCCTGCAGCACCGGACACGATAGAGACAGAGACGACAGCGAGGCAGTGGGGCCTGGAAGTGAGGGTGGATTCGCATGGTCTGTTTGCAACGGGCTACACCCTGACGCCGTTGTGGATTCGCACTATACCGCTGGGCACGCCACTTGGAATCCATTTGTTGTCCGTTTCGAGTCGACGCTTGACAGAGCTACTCACAACACCATGGGGGATTGGCTAGTGAAACCCAAGTCCAAACTGTGGAAGCGGTGGCGGTTGGCGCTGCGAGCGAACGATGACTCCCTCCGCTACATGTTCCCCCGGATGAGCAGGGCCCAGATACACACCTACCTCGACCCACCGCAGGGGGACGAGACGACGCGCATCCGGGTTTCGAGTTTGCCCGAGCGGGTAAAGAACCAACACTAATGAACCCTCTATTCAACTGGATACCCAAACTCTGGGAGTGGGCGTGGGAGAGGCGCAACGCGCGTCTTGCCAAGAAGCGCAAGCGAGACGCCGACAGGGTGAGACGCCCCGTGTTCAACAGCGAGGAGTACGCCATCAAGGCAGAGGCCAAGGCGAGACGCCGCAAGGCAGACGCACTCCGCGCCAAGCTCGCGAGGGACAAAGCGTGGGAGAGACAGGCCGGCGCAGTCTGGAAGGACGTGGACCCGAACCCATATGACTAACTTGGAACGCTCCCCATACGAGCCCGTTGAGTACTGCAGCGCCCCCGATAAACACCGAACATTGATAGACCTCTACGGCGCACCCGTCTGCCCCTACTGCGAGATAGGGCGGTTGGTGCGCGTGATTGAGGAGTACGAGGCGGAAGCTATCGAGCGCGGGGACTATGCCTCCCTCTAAGCTGCTAGACACAATCAGCGACAACACGGCGGAGATGGACGAGGTGGCCACCGCTGCAAGCGAGAGCCACGCTGCTGCCCTCCAGTCGCTCTTGAATTCTCCCGAGGGACGCAACCCCGCAATCTGGCTGGCGGCGTGGGAAGCGCTTGTAGAGCCGTTAGGATTGATGGAATATGAAGACTGGGTCTTGCTGGATACGGTCGATTATGTCGAGGCTGAGACGACGGTGGGTAAACCCATCCTGTGGTCTGCAACTGTGGCAGCCGCCAAGGAACAGGCGGACGTCGGTGTCCTGCGGGAGTTGATTGCCCCGGCCGAGAGGGGAGCAACCCAGCAGAACAGGGCAGCCGCCAAGTCGAGCACGGCAGCATTGAAGGCGGCGGGGCTTGAGGGTCTGACAAAAGAACGCATGAAGGCAGCCGTAGAGAGGCGGAACAGTGGCGATGTGTAGAATAAAACAAGAGGTATTGTCTGCTGCGCGCGCCTCAATCAAATCCGCAACGGCGGGCCCATGGGTGGCAGATATTGACGACCCTGCTGGGGCGGCAGAATGGACGGGCAAGTTTTACACAAACGGCGGCAGAGATACGTGGGAGACATACAGCGGAGAACACGCGGACGACGTGGGGAACGCCCGGTTTGTTGAGATGTGGAACCCTGCGTTTGCAGCGGCGGTGCTGGATGAATTAGAGCGGCTGTATAGTGGCGACTAAAAAGGCGAGTATCACCATTACCGCCGCCAAGGATGGCGGCGTATGGGTCACTGTTGAAGTTAATGACCCGGACCCTCGCGCCGCGTTTTTAAACGGCAAAAAGAAAAAGCGATACAAGGTCCCCGCGTCCACAGATGGAGCGTATAATCAAACGATAGCAGAGCACGCCATCCGGGGGGCGCACGCGTCACTAGAGACGGAAGCATACCGCCTAGCGGGGAGAACAAAAGACGCCCCGCGTCTGGTCGAGATTGACATTAAAACAAAAGGGGACCTTGCTCCACACCAAAAGAAGGTGGCGGGAGATTTGGCGGCGGGCAAGCGCCCCGCCCCGCACCCGTCTGTGGATGTCGAAAAGAAGACGACCTCTGCCCGGGAACTGCAAGAGATACTATCAGATGGCCGCCCCCTGCCGGCTAAAAAACCGAGCGCCACGCAGCGCAAGCCAGCCACCGTAGACATCGCGGCGGGGGAGAGGCCCCGCCCCACATACGTCGATGAGCAGGGGCGCATCCAGTCCCCCGTCATCACACGCACCCCTGGGGGCGCTCCTGTTGGCGCTGGGTTGCCGACCGCTGCCGATATGAAGGGGCTGGACGACGACGAACTGAGCGCCATTCTGAAGCGTTACGGCATCACCAAGCCGTGGGAAGAAATGCAGACCGACGCAGCCGTGTACGTCAAGCAGATGAGCGACCGCCTACGGGCGGGGAGTGAGGAAGAAATACACGCCGAGGTCGAGCGCATCACGGGGGGCATGAGCGACCGCCGGGGGATGCTCTCTCTCGCAAGGCGGACCCAGCAGCGGACGGGCATGGCCGACGCACTAGCAGCCAGCGGCGAGGCCGACCCTGAGTTTATCAGAATAGAGGAGAACGACGAATCCAGCTGCGACGCTTGCATCGCCCTCGCCGGAACCATTGGCACGCTGTCCGAGCACGAGGCCGTCGGCCTCCCGGGGGCGGCGACGTGCTATGGGGGCGACCTCTGCCGGGGGCAACTGGTGTTGTTTAAGTAATGCCGCTCTCCATCAATCTAGAAGCGCATGGGCTCAAGCCCATCATGGACGCCATCAAGGATTTGCAGAAGGCGTTCGGCAAGTCCAAGGTGGGCGGGGTGGACTTGGTTGGGAAAGCGCGAGAGGCGTACCCCAAGCAGACCGGGACGACGACGAACAAGAAGATACTGGAGCATCTAGCAGAGGGCAACTCGCGAAGCTCCAGCCCCAAGCGCAGGGACTTCGCCACGCTCACGGACGAGAACATGGGGGAGGTCTCCACTGCGTTTGTCGGCACCCTCAACGCAGGCCTCGACAGTATGGTTTCCAGGATGAACCAACAGACGCGCAAGGCGGCTGCCACGATGGCCAAGAGCGGGTTGCTCAAGGGTGTAAATGCTGCGCGGGCCGCGAGACAGAAACAGATAGACAACCTCGTAGCCAAGTCGTTCATTTCTGCCATGCGCAAGTATCAGGAGATAGTGCGCGACAGGTTGAACACGGGGACGGGCGCAGACGGGTCGCGCCACCCGGTCACAGAGTCCCACGCCAAGTGGCGAGCCAAGGAACTCAACATGCCGGACGACACGAACATTATCGGGCGGGCATCGGGGCAGTTGCTAGACGCAATCACCAACCCGTCGCTGATACGCCCGAGACGACGAA
Source organism: bacterium (assembly GCA_024231375.1). The sequence goes on from JAAEQP010000408.1 coordinate 7,933, forward strand.
AGTAATCGCCCCCCTCAGTGGGGACTTCACCTCCCCCCGCTTTGGCGGGGCGAACCATTTTAACACCGCCGCTCCCGGCTCGCATCCGGGCACCAACTGCGCGCAAGCGGCAACAGCTCAGAACCTTTGGGCGCGAGCCTATCGGCACCCCACGCAAGGGGGAAGGGAACGACATGTCTGACAAACCGGAAGCAACCGACACGACGGGACAGGACACCACGCAAGCGACAACCACGGACGCCCCCACGACCCCCGACCCCCGGGAGTCCAAGGCGTTCAAGGCCGTGACCGCCGACCTCCTAGAGGAGCGCAAGAAGATTGAGGCGCTCACCAAGAAACTGGAGAAGGCAACGGCAGCGGACGAGTCGCGGCAGATGGCCGAGAACGAGAAGGCCGGCAAGTACGAAGACAACATCAAGCTACAGCTGGAAAAACTCAAGACGCTACAATCTGAATTCGACTCCTACAAATCGACGGCAGAGAAACAGGCGACAGAGGCGCGCATCGATGCGGCCCTCGCTCCCCACGTCCCCAGCCCCAAGGCGCGCGCGGTATTGACCGCCGAGTATCTAGGGCAGGATGAGCCGGGGGAGTTGGCCGCTTGGATTGACAAGGCGCGAGACGACCCGGAGAACGCGCCCTTCTTTGGCAAGACCTCCACGGGCGGTGTCCCCGCCCCACGTTCGCAGGGTGCTTCTACTGGAAGCGAAAACACAAACTGGGCCAACGAGTACGCCGCGAGGGCGGCGACGGACATGAGCAAAGAGGGACTAGAGGCCAAGGCTGCAGCGGTCAAGAAATTGAACGCATACCGCCTGCAACACGGCGACTTCCCCCCGCGCTCGTAGGCCCGAAGGAAAGAAACCATGACCGTTACTGGCGACACCTTTACGACTTACGCCAAGGAGAACCACCTCCCCGAAGCGCAGTTAGAGGTATTCCACAATGACAGCCTACTCGGCCCCGGTGGGCCGTTCGAGGTAATCGGACCATCCGCCACCCCAGGCGGCGACCAGATCCACGTGGATCATGACTGGGCGGTGACGACCAACGCTGCGGCCTACACCATCGGCGACAGCGACCCCGTGCCGGACTCCATCTCGACTGTTAAGTCAAGCTGGGACAAAGACAGCTACATCGCTGGGGCCAAGACGTACAAACTCTATCAGCACATGTACGAGACTAACCCAGACGGCCGCCACACCAACGCCTTCTCCCAGGACCAGAAGGCGATCAATATGGCCGCCGCGAATATGCGCGACCTCATCACCACGACCATGCTCAGCGACCTTCCGACGATCATCGACTCGACATCTGCCTTCTCCGACGGCTCGCTTGCCCGTGGCACATACACCTCGCTCGTTTCCTACGAGGCCGCAACCGTGGGCACCCTCGCCCTCGCCGACCTGGAGGACGCGCTTGAGGCGCTGGAAAACGTGACATACGGCCCCGTGCCGCGCAGTTCGCTGCTGTGGATTATGGCGCGCAACCAGAAAACCAACCTCTCCCGCCTAAGCGCGGGCGCGACCGCCCTTGAGTACAACGCCGTACAGGGCGGCAAGATTGACGCTGGACGCGTGAGCGCGATGGACACATTCGAGGGCATCCCGATCCTCGTGCTTCCCGACTTCTCGAACGCCGACATCCTGCTTGTCAACCGCGACAAGATCAAGATCTTCAATTGGCAACCCCTGGACATCGAGGCCAAGAGCATCACCGAGCCCGCGCAGTATTGGGAGTTGACCATGGGCGCGAAGCTCGTCGTCCTCGACCCCCGCCCGCAGGCGAAACTTCCACTGATCACCCCGTAAAGGAGGGTAATAAAAATGACCACTGCTTTTGCGGCGACGCTGCGAAACGGCCCCGAGGTTTGGGGCATCAACACCAAGGCGGCTGTGTACCAGATTCAAATGCCGAACTCCACCACGGCGGGCGGTGAGACGTGTGACGTCTCCGGGTCCATGTCGTATGTGCGCGGCGGGTCGTGCAATATCTCTGCCGCCGTGACCGACCTCAAGGTCAAGTACGGCATCGAGGGCGGCACCATCAACACCACGTACTACGGCTATCCGGCCGCGACGATTGCTATCGTGGTGCACCAGAGCGCGGGCTCGAACACCGTGATGGACGAGGCCGACGGGGTGGACCTTTCCGCTGTAGACGACATGCTCCTGACCGTGTGGGGCGCGTAGCAACTACCAACCATAAACCAACGAGGTGAGCGAATGAAGTACGAGTGCCAGCGGTGCGGGGCGTGTTGTCGTCCCGACTGGTTCCCGGGTGCAGCTTATGCGGCGGCGATATTCCGACCGGACGACGTTGTCCGCGCCGCTGGCCATCTCGGCATTTCAGCAGAAGAGTGCGAAGCGAAATACGAAATCAAGAAGGGACACGTTCGCGTGGTTGAGAAACCGTGCACGTTCCAAGATGCGGACGGGGCATGCACAGTATACGACGTCAAGCCGGACCTGTGCACCGCCTTCCCGTTCAAGTGGGGCAACGTGGAAGACCCCCCGGAGAACCTAATCAAGTTCGCTGCGATGTGCCCCGGGATTACACTGGAGCACGACGACCACAAGAAAATATACGCCGAAATCGAGCGCATCAAACAAGAGGCTCGCGACATGGCGAAGAACAAAATCGACACTCCAGCGGGGCCGCCTGAACCCCTGTGTCAATAACGAAAGGGCAGACGATGACAGACGGAAGAAAAGGAATCGACTATCGCGCGATTGCAAACGAGCATGTACTGCAGCGCAAGCGGGCGGTTGCCCGGGAACAGTTCAACGAGGCCGCTTATGTGAGTGTGTCAGACGCGATGGTTAACATAACTCGCGGCGGTGAGGTGGTGCTGGAGAAACTCGGCGCGGAGTCGCGCACCGGAATTAAAGACAAGGCCGGCGTCTCGTCCCTAACCAACCAGCGCGCCTGGAAGTTGAGAGTGCTGTGCGACCGGTGGGGGATGCCGGTTAAGCCCGGCGATGTCATCAAATACAAAGCAGACCTGACGAACAAAGACGAGGACGGCAACAAGCTCACCAGCCGAGACATTAAAGACATGAAGCGGCGAGGGGCGTACAACCTCGTAACGACACACGCCCTCGTGGTTGATGATCGCGGTTGCCTGACGGCGCTGTTCGAGGACGCAAGCAAGCTGCTGAAGACGCACGGCGTCCACTACGTTAGTGGTGAGCCCATCACGGGATTGAAAGAGTTATCCGGCGCATTGAAAGACGCCCCGGACGGAAGCAAAAAGCACGTCCACAATTGGCGCTATGTCGAAGTCCCACCATGGGAGTATGACGAGCTGCCCAACATTAAACCAAAGCGCAAGACGCGCGCAACCAATCCCAAACCGGCCGCCACGGGCGGCAAGGGCAAGGCAGCGGTAACAGCTGCCAATCCTGGGGCGGGCAAGGAGTAGAGACAAGATGGCACAGCGTTCAGGTTCGGGAACAAACCTTCGGTCTGCGGCGACGTTCGCCCTGGCTGACACTTGGTATGCGGCGACGAATACCATTACGGTGGGAGCGCAAGCAAACGCGCTCATGGTTGGCATCACCAGCGCGGTGGCCTCGCCGGGCGACGTGGAGTTATACTTCACGCACAGCCACGATGGCGGGAGCACATACTTCACGCTGGGGTCCGGCTCGGAAGACCCCGAGGTTTTCGGGCCCATCGGGTTTACGGGTGCCGCCCAGTCCAGGTCGCGCGTCATCCCGGGCCTGATGCCGGGCGAAATTATCCAGTTGTATTTCCGCGCGAGCGCCAACGCCGCAAGCTCTACCCTGGCGATTGAGGCGACGTCGTTCATGACGGAGTCTAGCGCCCTGGTTATGGGAGACGTCTCAGTTGGCGACGTGGAAGTCAATCTAGAGAACGTCACAGAGAACGAGGACGCCGCGCTTGGCACGAGCCACCCCACGCTGGTCGTGGGAAACAGGGTTGCAGACCTGGACGGCACGGCGCTCCCGACGCAGGGCGGCACAGAGGGGGACACCATTATCGCCGCGCACAGTGGGGAGGGTGTCGCGTATGGCTCCCCCACCACAATCGACGGCAGCGATAGCGCGGCGGCGGTAGAGGACGAGGCCAAGGGCAGCGGCAAGGGAACCGCTGTGGTTATGGCAGGCGGCACGGTGGCCACTCTGGACGGGACAGCAATCCCGACGCTGGGAGACACGGAGGGAGACGCCTCCTCGCAGAGTCTGTCGCCGCAAGGCGTGGCCATGGAGATTGTAACCACCCTGGACGGAGAGGCCACGCCCGTTGCGATGGAGGACGCCGCCAAGGCGGCCGGCGTGGGAACCGCCGTTGTCATGGGCGGGAGCACGGTAGCAGACTTCGACGGCTCCGCTATCCCGACCCTGGGAGATACGCAGGGAGATGTAGCATCTTCCGCAGTGTCTGGGCAGGGCGTCGCGTTTACCACTGTCACCACGACAGACGGCGCGAGTACTCCCATCGTTGCGCACGATGCCGCGATGGCGGGGGCTACCGGGGGAGACGTTGGTCAGACGGTCATGGCGGAAGCCGAGACGCTGGGTGCTGTCTCCACAGTGAACGCTGCCGGTGACGCGACGAGGATTAAGGCGAGCACTAGCGGAATCCTTCACGCCACCATCACGGACCCCACGGGGGCAAGCGACGTGGGCGCGGCGATGGCGGCCAGCTTGGCAGAGATTGATAACGCCGTTGTAGTGGACGACGCCGCATTCACGCCGGCCACCACGAGTGTGGTTATGGCGGGGGCGACGTTTGACGACGCCTCCCCAGACTCGATAGACGAGGGCGACGGGGGGGCGCTGCGCTGCTCTGCCAATCGCAACCTTTACGGGACAGTGCGAGATGCAGCCGGGAACGAGCGCGGGGCGAACGTCACAGCGTCCTACGAATTAAACGTCATTGAGAGCAACATCGGGACGGCCATTGGAACAGACGGCGCAGCCGGGCCCGCTGCTGTTGTGTCGGTCGGCGGCACGCAGTCGTCGGGCGAGATTGAGGAGTTGCGCGTCGACTCAGACGGCCACCTCCAGGCCGACGTGCTCACCCTCCCCGGTGGGCTGATTGGATATGCGGAGGACGTCGCCCACGGAGACGGTGACATCGGACTGCAGATGCTCACCCGGCGCATCGATGCGGCCGCGTCTAGTGCGGGGACGAGCGGCGACTATGCCACCCTGAACACGGACGCCACTGGGCAGTGCTGGGTGGTTGATGCTGCCGGGAATACTCTACTGGGAACCATCGACACAGACACGGGGGTTATCGCAGGCGACACCACGAGCATCGACGCCAAGTTGCCGGGCACGCTGGGGCAAAAGGCTATGGCGGCATCCCTTGCCGTTGTGCTTGCGTCCGACCAGACCTCCATCCCCACCACTTGCGGCGGGACTCGGACAGTCACGAGCGCAACGGGTAGCGGTAGCGGAACGATTGCAACCGCAACGCCGGGTGCAGATGCAGACCTGAAGAGCGTTACCATTCTTTTCGGTGGTGCGCTTGCTGCGGCTGAGACAGTGACCGTTAGTATCGATGCGCTAGACGGTGGCGATTACGATGCAGTTTTGAAAACGGTGGACGTCGGTACATCCGGGTTGACTTCGTTTAGTTGGGTCACTGACCACCCGCTTGAAAGCGGGGATGCTATCGTTGTGGCACTTAGCGCCAACACCGGTAATAAGACCTGGGGTGTTCGCGTAGTCACGGATGCGA
>JAAEQP010000409.1 GCA_024231375.1 bacterium
GGTCGAGGTCACAGGCGCCGTATTTCCAATCGGCATTCCGTTCCGCCACGAGAATCGTGTGTCGGCCGCGCACCGCGCCCGTCTCGCTATCGTGCAACACAACGGCGAGTTCGCACTCGCCCCCTTCCGCCCTGGCCCAGGCCTCAGCGCGAACCAGGTTGGGACAAGGCAGCGGTCGCGGAATTTCGAAGAGCGAAAAGCGGATCGCGTCATCCGTCGCGCAAAGTCGAAGTGCAGCACCGCCATGCCGCCCCACATTCTCCTCCCACGTCACGTGACCGCCAGCATCGAGCGGGGAAATCACGACAGCGTCCGGATTCAACGCAAACTCTGGAGCACACCAACCGCGCGCACACAGTCCCAAGGCAACCAATGCGCACGCCAGCCAACGTCCCCTGGGAAATGCTTCCCTCGCGTTCTCTGGACAAATCATAGCCTTACCTCGACAGCACCGATGCGGTGTGTTGGAAGTCATGTCTTCTGAACGGCCAAAGTATCTTTGCGGGGTCCCACCTCCCGCCGCACGACAGGCAATAGAGGGTCCCATTGTGCGAAGGAATCAGGATGTCGACCACGCCGTCTTGGTCATAGTCGCACAGCGTGGGTGAAGCGGATACGCGCTTCTTCGTCGGGAAGGCCCACTTGAGAGCGCCCGTGGACGTCAGGCAGTACACGTTGCCATCGGCCGAACCGAAGACAATCTCGATTACGCCATCGCCGTCCACGTCGCCCAGGGCCGGGGCACTCTCGATCCAGTCGCCCGCCTTGAACGACCAACGCTCCTTCCCGTCACCGCCCAGGCAATACAGGTTTCCTGCCCCGTCGCCGTAAACGATCTCGAGGGCCCCGTTCTCATCGATGTCGCCGACGGCGATGGTTGTGTCAAGCCGGTCCGTGAACGAGCGGTAGTTCCAGATGATGTCCCCAGTGGCGCCATCAAGGCACCAGAGCAAGCCGTCGGACGACGCAGCCACGACTTCCGGGCCAGCGTCGCCGCATACGTTCGCAATCACGGGGCCGTTGTCCTGAAACCAGGCTTCAGGGGCGAACGCCCATCGGAGCTTGCCGTTGAGGTCCAGGCAATGGACCCCGGCGCCTTCGCCGACAATTTCCGCGCGTCCGTCGCCGTCCAAGTCCGCCACCGCCAGCGGGCCTTCGCTCTTGGGCGAGTCCAACTGGTACTCCCAGCGCTTGGCGCCATCCGCCCCGTGGCATTCAATCAAGCCCGTCCGGGATTTCCAGAAGATCTCGAACGCACCGTCACCATCGCCATCGACCACCGTCACGCCGCCCCACGTCAGCCCCTCGCCCGCGGGCTGCTTCCATCGCACCGTCCCATCCGCTTCCAGACAGACCACCCCGGCGTCCCGCGACCCGAGCAACACCTCGAGCGTCCCGTCGCCGTCCAGGTCGGCCACCGAAGGTGCATCCGTCAGACGTAAGGAGAAAGCATCATAGGACCAGAGCAGATTCCGTTCTGTGTCCAGGCACACGATCTTTCGCTCGTTACTCAAGACGACCAGAAGTTCCAGTCCCGGCCGTTCCGACAAGTTCGCCACGACCGGTCCCGAATAGATCCGGCTTCCACATTCGAATGTCCACTTCACATCCGGTTCCTGGTCCGCGCCCGAGGCGAACGCCGGCAGGATTAGGACAATCTCGAGAACAACGCAGGAATGACACAACCGACCAATCACGTACATCTCCTCTGTCTCGAATGTAGGGTCAAGACGGCATGCGGAACGCGCCACGACTGCCGACGTGGCCACAGACTACGCCAGGAGCCGACCCTTGGCAACTACTCAACGCGGCTGCACGGGTGCGGTCTCAAAGGCGCGCACACTACGAGGTCGCCGTCCACGGACCAGGTCGCCTCGTAGAAGCCATTGGACTGATTCGCTACCTGTGGTGCGGTCCCCGAAGCCTGGTCGCCGGTTTCTAGGAGTTCCAAACCGCCGACAACGATGGTTTCGGCGAATGCTTTGAAATCGAATGCGCGCGTCGAGCCGCCGCGCACGACCGCGTCGACCCAGGCCTGCCCGTTGTCGTGGCCGGATTCCCAGGTGAGGGGATGGGGACCGAAGCATCCGGGCACGGTGTGGACGACGGCGCGGTATGGGCCGGCGCACAGTTCGTAGCGGCCATCGCCCATATCGACTGCTTTGGCGTTTTTGCCGCTCAGTTCGTACCGCAACCGGAAATCTCCGGCCTCGAACACGAGGTCGTCGGGATGGTCGAGGTGGTCGTGGAAAGCGCCGCGGTCGGTAAGGAGGCTCACGGCGGACAGGACGCGGTTATGGGCTTGCGCGTTTCGGACATAGGCCGACGCAAAGTCCTGGCCATCGTGCAGAAATCGCAGGCGCAACGCCACGGGGACGCCATCCTCGCCCTTCCAGTAGGCCATGAGCACGCGGCGCTGCGTCCAGAAATTATCGTGATTCACCGAGCCAAGGCAGGCTTGGTCATTGAGCCAGGTCGTGATAAATGTGGAGGTTTCAGGCGGGTCCCTCAGAATAACGCGGCGCCGCACTTCGACGGGCGATTCGGGCAGCCTGCCGAACCGTTCCACCAAGTCCTTGGGACAGGGCAGTGGCGTGATGGGTGAAGGGCCTGGCGGTCCGTCCGAGACTTCCTCGGGATGAAGGGGGATGGCGGTGCCGGTTTGTCCGGCGATGTAGTTGGCCGTGTGCTCGTCCATCCAGAGCTTGTACGCGCGGCTGTGAGGGCCTGCCCATTGCCCTGTTCCTGGGTGATAATGATCGGCCATGAGGCGCCACACGGCCACGCGAAGCGTTTCGGCGTCGGCGCGCGCTTGAGGGTCTCTGACAAGCTGCAGCACCCGTTCGCACTCATGGAGCACCACCATCGTGTACGGCGGGCTGTTGTATTCGTTGAAGCTCCCGTGGGCATCGTGATGCTCGACGATTCGGCGAAGCCGATGGCGCCCGTATGCGAAAAGGCGTTCTTCGCCGAGTACTTCGCCGGCCGTCAGCGCGACGCCCGAGCCCATGACGGCGATGTTTGTGTAGCCCAACTTCACGTTGCGTCTGAAGATGGACCACGCCGCGTGGCCCAGGCTTTCGCCCATGGCGATCACCAGATCGGAGGGCAGCACATCCGCATGCTCGACGAGCGCCTGAGCGATGAGCGTCCCGCAGAAATCCGCCCAGTTCCAATCGGGCGGCGCCATCTCGCTGAGCGGCTCCTCCAACAACCACGACCAGATGCCGTAGGTGTGACTCACGGGGTCGACGTCCTGCAGCGAGATTACTTTTTCGATGATCGCGGAAGCCCGGTTAACATGGCCGGCTTCGCCGGACTGCAACAGTGCCAGCGCGTAATGCAGGGAGCCATTTGTCGAATGCGCCCACGTCCCGTCCGGCACTTGCGAGTGGTAGCCGGGGCCGTGAAAAGGCGAACCAATCATGACCACAGTCGAATCATACCGCTCTTCATTGTCCGCCAAATATTCTTTCAGGCTCATGTCACGCTCCAAGGTCGCGGATCCTGTTCTATGCGGGGCGGTCTAGAGGCCAACCAGAAGGCTTGAAGGCAACGCCGTGCCTGATTTGCAGAACCCACTTGCGATACGTTTCCGGCTGAACCACATGCATGACCTCAGCCACGTCGTGATTGAGGAGTGCTCGGAGCCGAAGCCGTTCTGATTTCTCCTTCGGATTCGGTACAATACGACTCGCATCGACCCGGGAGCGCAGAATCCGAACCTGTGCTCCGAGGAATTGAAGCTTGGCGTTGTACCGAGGCCGAAACCAATGCAGAGCCAGAGACAAGACAGGGGAAAAGAACCGTTCCATACCGTATCCTCTCGTAGCACCAAATGGGCCCATAGATGCAAAGACACATGGTATACCACGGCGGCTGTAATTCCGAACGCCCAGGATCAGCGATGGGTAGGGAGCAGGGGGCGTTCTTGACCACAATTTGCTACTCAAGAAGCGGTCAACATGGTGAACATGGGCAACATGGACAGGGTTGGCTGAAGAACGCAAACTGCTGAGATATCGCAAGTTATAACAATTGCAGTGGTTTACAACGTTGGGCTCTAAAGGGCTCATAACCCAAAGGTCACGAGCGCAGAGCCGAAAGCGTAGAGCGTTTCAGTAGGTCGACTCTGTTGTGACCGGCTGCGTGGCTAGCGGATGATGCGGCACACCGTATGGACCCCTGCCAGTGGCCTGTCTCACAGAACGAGTGACGCCAATCGGTTCACGCTGGCGAGGGCGCAGACAAACGACCTCCTGCTACATGGGCAGGAGGTGGGCGTATAACATTCCGTACAACAACTTGCTCCGATTTTGGCTTCTAGGGGCATCTTGTGGCAGTTCTGTGGTTCTGCAAGTTGTTGGAGTGGCAGTTAGTTGCTGCTGCTGGCAACTTGTGACGTTTCTCCTTTGAAGGTTTTGGGAGCAGGAGGTCGGGAGTTCAAATCTCCCCGCCCCGACCATTTTA
>JAAEQP010000410.1 GCA_024231375.1 bacterium
CTCGCGGGTGAACGCGCGGTGGCTCTTGAGTTTCGCGTAGCCGATGAAGCTGTTCCACAGTCGCACGGAGGATACTCCTAGACACACTCCCTGTTGCGGCAGGGGAATGGTAGCGCATTGGGACGGCTATGTCGAGTTCGGGGCGTGGTGAAGCCAATCCGGAGTTGTTCACCACGAAGGACACGAAGAGCACGAAGGAGGAGCGGAAGGGAATCAAGACTCTTTCAGCGGAACTCGTGCTCCGGTTGAAGCGGATTCTATCTGACATTCAGGGTTCTCTCCGTTCTCACAACTTCGTGTGCTTCGTTTCCTTCGTGGTGAAACAATCCGGATTCCCATATCACGAAAGGGGAAGATCAGAGAACCAGGCGCTTGATGCCGTCTTTGAGGCGGGTCACGTTGAAGTTCATGAGGAGCCCGGTCGGGACGCTGGCGAGTTTCATGTAGGTGAGGAGTTGGGCGGTGTGAATGGGGGCGAAGGCGTCGACGGCTTTGAGTTCGATGATGAGCGCGTTGTCGACGAGTAGGTCGACGCGGTAGCCGCAGTCGATCTGGTGGCCCTTGTAGACGACGGGGAGGGGCTTCTGGATTTCGAAGGGAAGGCCTTGGAGGGTGAGTTCGTGGGCGAGGCATTGTTCGTAGGCGGATTCCAGGAGACCGGGGCCGAGAGCGCGATGGACTTCAATGGCGCAACCGATGACGCGGTTGGAGAGAGGATCGAACTGCATGAGGATTGTCCTTTCTGTTTGAGACCTAAGAGTGTTTAACCATGAAGGACACGAAGAGCACGAAGGAATTCAGAGATGAACCCCAGATTATGTGATTGGGAATGTAGAGGAAGAAGGACGCCTCGTGTGCAGAGCACGCAATGCTTCAACGCTCCCTCTCCCATCCCAACTTCGTGCTCTTCGTGTCCTTCGTGGTTGAACAATCCGGATTCGGATCGCCTTCAGATTTAGCGCAATACATATATAGCAAGATGTATGTATCGTTTCAAGCCGCTTTCTTTGCGTCCTCTGGTCTTCTTGAGCGGACCGGGTGGTCCGTGCGATTATCGGGCCTTCGTGGTGACCATGGGTAGGGGGTGAAGTGATGCCGGTCGAAGAGAACCAGATCGCGTTGGGCGTGATCGACTATGCGGTGATGGGCGGGTACATGCTGTTCCTGCTGGGCATGGGCCTGTATTACCGCAAGTTCGCGCAGAAAGACATCGAGAACTACTTCCTGGCGGGCCGCAAGGTGCCGGGATGGTTGAACGGTGTGTCGTATGCGGCGACGTGCATGAACACGGACGTGGCGCCGGCGTATTGCGGGATGACGGTCATCTGCGGCATGTTCATTTGCTGGTGGTACATCAGCCGGTTCGGATTGGCGTTGATGATCGGCGGCGTGCTGTTCGCCGCATGCTGGCGGCGGCTTCGCATCTTCACCTCGCCCGAATTCTATGAGCTACGATTCGGCGGCGCGCCCGCGTTGACCATCCGCACGTGGGTGTCGTTACGTAGCGCGTTTATCGCCGTGGTGGCGTGGACCGGGTCGGGTCTTCTCGGATTGCACAAGGTCGTGGAAGCCTTGCTGGGTTGGGAACCGTGGGTCACGTTTTCGCTGGTCATCCCGGTCATTCTCTTCTACGTGCTCCTGTCGGGATACATGGGCGTGGTTGTGTCGGACCTGATCCAGTCGTTGATCATGATCGTGTGTGCGATCGTGCTGATGGTGCTTGTGCTGGTTGACATGGGCGGGCCGACGGGTCTGTACACGCAGTTGGTGGACCAGTTCGGCGCGAGCGCGGTGAGTTGGCATCCGCCGTCGAGCCATGAAATGCTGGGTGTGATGGGCGTTATCGCGTGGACCGTGGGGACGGCGATCGGATACGGGGGGGACGTGGCGCCCATGGCGGGCGCCATGGAAGGACAGCGCGTGCTGTCGTGCCGGAATGCGCGTGAAGCCACGAAGATGTATGTGTGGACGGAGGTGGTGCTGTTCCTGATGCTGGCGGTGTTGACGCTGCCAGCCCTGGGCGCGATGGTGAAATGGCCGGGGCTCCACGACGGCACCATCAACCGGGAGTTGGCCTATGGCATGCTCCTGGGCCATTACCTGCCTACGGGCCTGCTGGGACTGGCTCTCATCGCCATGGCCGCGTCGATCATGTCGACGGTCGATTCCAACATGAACTTCGGCGCCCAAGTGTTCCTGAACGACGTGTACCGGCGGTCCATTCGGCCGAAGGCTTCCATGGGGCATTACATGAACGTGGGGCGGGTGGTGATGTTTGTCATCATGGCGCTGGCCCTGCTGGTCGCGATGAGGGCCAAGAACGTCATCGATATTTCGGTGTTCATGCTGGGGCTGTCGTCGGCTGAACTGACCGCGAACTGGGGGCAATGGTGGTGGTGGCGGTTCAATGGCCCGGCGCGGCTGGCGGCGTCCTTCGGCGGACCCGTCGTGTTTCTGTTGAACAAGTACGTCATCTTCAAGTTCCTGATTCATCTTGACGGCGGCGCGGACTACGCCGTGGTGCTGACGTCCATCGGGTTGACGACGGTGTTGTGGATTGTGGTGGCGCTCGTGACGTGCCCCGAGCGTGAGGAGGTGCTGGTGGCGTTCTACAAGCGCGCAAAGCCCATGGGGTGGTGGGGACCCATCGCGCGGGCGGCGGGCGAGCCGGCCCTCGGGCCGCGTCCCATCTTCCAGGGACTCGGCGTGGCCGTGCTGGGTGCGGTAGCCGTGGGCGCGGCCACGATTGCATTCTCCAGCCTCTACGTGGCGCGGTGGGGTGTGGCGGCGGCGGGCTTGGCGGTTTGCATGGCGACGGGGATTGCGTTCAAGATGACCTTCTCACGGTTTATGAAACGGGTGCATGCGGATGTGGTGTGAACCAGGGAGACTCGTCTGATGCGTGGGATATGTGTGCTGCTGACGGCTACTGCGTGCTTTTCGGCATATGGCCAGGAGAAACCAATCGTGAATCTTGTGTTCTGTTGCGAGGAAGACAACGACCTGTACCGGGTGGTGAGTGAGGCAGCGGACATTCCCCGCTTCGACAATGCAGCGGAGGCCGTCGCGAACGCGCCCGAAGGCGCGGGCGTGTTGGTGCTGGCGGACGGGTATCCCGAGAAGACCACATTGGTGGACCAGGCGCTATTCGACGCGGCCGCGGCGAAGGGCATTCGTCTGTACGTGGAATTTCCGGCTTGGCTGCCGGGCATTGGCGTGGGTGAACCGCAGAGCACTCACTGGGAACGCGCCGCTGTCGCGTCCGACGCTTTTGGACCTGAGTTGGAACGCTTGCGCATCATGGCCATCCACGATTGCACGTTTGTGCCGGTGAAGACCGCGGACCCAGACATTCTAGTGGCGCGGATCGCGGGATTCGACACGGCCGTGTACGGGTTGCCAGGGGAGGCGTTTCCGATTCTGTTCCGCCTACCCGATTCGAAGGTGGTGGTGGCCACGACGAAGCTGAGCCAGTTTCTCACGGCCCGGTACGCGCCGAGCGATGCCTGGCGCACCATCATCCCAACCTTGCTCGGATGGCTCACGGACGCCGACCTCCCTGAACTGGATTGGACCGCCACGGTGCGTCCGTCGTTCCAGGCCGATGCACCGCTATCCGCGGATGTGGAACGTGACGCCGTGCAGCGCGGCACGGACTGGTTCTTCAATGCCAAGCTGTTTCCGGCCCCGTCGTGGACCGACGACCGGTCGAGTTGGAAAGACAACGTGGGGCCGGAGCCCGAGCCGGATTGGCCGGTGGGCGATGGCAGCATGGGGTTTCTGGAAGGGTACAGTTCGGCCATCCGCCACGACGGCAGCCAGCACATGCGCTGGTGGTTGCGCAACGATTGCATGGGCGAAGGTATGATGGCGCTTGCATTCAACGGCGCCGTGGGAGGCGATGCGCGATTCCGCGACACGGCGAAGCGGTTGGGCAACTTTGTCTACTTCGATTCACCCATTACCAAGGGACCGCGCGACGATCCCAAGAGCGGCTCCTACGGTCTCATGAGCTGGGACATGAACAAGAGCTTGGGCGTGTTTTACGGCGACGACAATGCCAGGGCGCTGCTGGGCGGTCTGGCCTGCGCCGCGCTGCTTGATGAAGATGCGTGGGACGAGAAGATGCTTCGGTGTCTGCTGGCCAACCTGCGCACGACGGGTCCGCAGGGGTTCCGCAGTGGGCGTATTGACCAG
>JAAEQP010000411.1 GCA_024231375.1 bacterium
ACCACCTCTGCGTCATCCCGAGCGAAGTCGAGGGATCTCTCATGGGTGAGCGCCCACCTGCAAGAGATCCCTCGACTTCGCTCGGGATGACACAAATGGGGCGTTTCCTGGGCGGGGATGAGGTCTTTGGCGATCCGGGATTCCTTCGACAGTCCACCCGGCGCCGACTGAAAGGAGACACAGACCGTGAAACACAGTGACGAACTATGGTCAAGGGAGACCCTCGCACGCCGAATCTACGAGGTGGCCCACCTGACCGGTGAGTTCCTACTCCGCTCTGGGACGGTGAGTAACGAGTACTTCGACAAGTACCTGTTCGAGGCGGACCCGGCCATCCTTCAGCAGATAGCGCGGCAGTTGGCGCCGCTCGTGCCGGGCGACGTCGAGAGTCTGGCGGGGCTGGAGCTCGGCGGGGTGCCGATTGCCACAATGCTGTCGCAGGTGGCGGGACTGCCCGCCCTGTTTGTGCGCAAGAAAGCCAAGGACTACGGCACGTGCAAACTCGCGGAAGGAGGCGCCGTCGATGGGTGCAACGTCCTGATCGTGGAGGATGTGGTCACATCAGGTGGACAGATTCTGCTGTCTGCCAAGGAGCTTCGGAATCGAGGAGCCCGTATCGACACGGTGGTGTGCGTCATCGACCGCGAATCCGGGGGCACGGAGGCCTTGGCAGAGGCCGGGCTCGAATTGCGCCCGCTGTTCCGGATGTCGGAACTGAAGGCCGCGGTCGAAACAGCTTGACATCTGAACATCTTTCCAGTATACTTGCCTGCAATTCAGGTACAGCGAAGGGGAAATCGCCATGAACCTCTCGGCGGAAGGATGGCAGCGGGCAGTCGAGTTCATTCGCACGCGGGCGCGGGATCTGGAACGCAGTCTGTTCGCGTACCACTTCGAGGAGGGGGCATTCGCGGACGTGTTGTCGGAGTTGGCGGTGTGCCAGAACTCGGACGGCGGGTTCGGACGGGGTCTGGAGCCGGACCTGCGGGTGCGTGATTCGTCGGCGCTAGCGACGACGGTGGCGCTGCAACACATGCGCGCGGTGGGCGTGCCGGCGGATCATGTCGCGCGGCGTCGGGCTATCGAGTACCTACTGAACACCTACAACGCCGATCATCAGGCGTGGATGATCATCCCGGAGAACGCCGACGACGCACCGCACGCGCCGTGGTGGCGGTACGACGGCGATTACTCGAAGATGATGGCCAACCCGCGCGCCGAGATTGTCGGACACCTCATCGAGAGCGCGGCGCTAGTGCCCGGCGGTCTGATAGAGGATCTTACCGGGGCGTTGGTCGACCATCTGGACGGACACGCGGACACGCTCGAAATGCACGAGGTTCTGTGCTACGCGCGGTTCGCGGCGTCGGACGGGTTGCCGACCCATATTCGCGACGCGGTGTTGGCGCGGTTGATGGACCGCGTCGATGCGATGGTGCTACGCGATCCCGCGCAATGGAAGGAGTACGGGTTGAAACCACTCACCATCGCGCCGACGCCGGACTCGCCGTTCGCGGGCATGCTGGCCAAGGAAATCGAGGTCAACCTGGACTACGAGATCGAACACCAGGCGGAAGATGGCGCGTTCGAGGTGAACTTCTCGTGGGGCGACACGAATCCTGAGGTGTTCGAACGGGTGGTGGTCGAGTGGAAGGGAGTGTTCGCGGTCGAGATGCTGCTGACGCTACGGGCGTACGGGCGGCTGGAGGCGATATAAGGGCGGCCGCCGCGGACAAGCTGTCTGAGAAGGACGTCGCTGAAGCTGTGCAAGACGAGGTGGCCGCTCAGAGTGACGCAGGAGTGCCAGCCGACAACACATTCCTTCCCCGCTAGTGCCCGAGCTTCACGAAAGGCGCGTGTCCGGTCGCTTCCACGAACGCACCGATGTCGTTCGACCAGGAGTCGGGCTTCAACGGGGCGCCCCGATCCCGGGCCCATGCCATTTTGAAGTAGATGCCGAATCCTCCGGCCTCGTAGGCGGCCCAGAGCGCATCCCGCGCTGCCGACGGCGGCCCGCCGCCTTGCGTACCCGTGTCCGGATCAGCCCAACTCGACCCGGCATCGTCGTAGGGATACCCGTACTTGAAGTACAGTTTCCCGACCGGTTTCCCGTACTTGCGCCATGCCTCCTCCAGCGTCACACGAATACCCCGCTCCCCTCCCGGCACGTTGAATTCGGCCCCGTCATACATGCCGTCGTGGTAGCAGTACACGTCGATGAGGTCCACGGCGGGATCTGCCGCAAAGGAATCGAGAACCTTGCGGCTCCCCGACAGGCAGACTAACTGGTTCCTGCCGGTCTTCTGTTCGTGTTCGTCGAACAGACGGAGCCAGCGGTCGATGTAGGCCTTCGGGGCAACGTTGACCTCGCCGAAGGGCGCGAGAATGAAGTACGTGTCCTGAAGTACGTCCAACAGTTTCCGGACGTAGGCTTCTTGATACACGAGAGCCCGTTCGTTCTCGAAGAACTCCGGTAGCGCATCCCTCCCAGGCAGGCCCAAGCCGTTGACGTTGTTCTCGGGATGGAACGGGTGCCCCCGCCAATGCAGGGGATGGTCTAGGGCGTGTTCGCTGAAGATACCGACCACGGGAACGATGCCCCGTTCATTGAGCAGTTGGAGATGCCAGGACAGTTCTTCGAAGTACTTGGGGTCGAACCGTTCCAGGTCGAATCGTGGTCCGCCGAAGGTCGTCTCACCGCCGCCAGTTCGCTGCCAAGCATACCGTTGGGGACGAAGGGATTTCTCCGAACCACGGCGGACGTTCACGACGTTGTTCCAGGCCCCCCAGTAGATGATACCGTGGGTCGAAACGACAAGATTCATGCCGAACGGTACCATCATCACATCGAGAATCTCACGCACCTCGCCCTGCGCGCGTCCTTCCGAATACTCATAACTCATCTGGCCAACCAGAAACGTTGGGCGACCGTTCACGGTCACGTAGCGCCCTTCGACCCCGAGGGACTCCACAGCCTT
Source organism: bacterium (assembly GCA_024231375.1). The sequence continues at coordinate 2,979 of JAAEQP010000411.1, forward strand.
GCCTGGAACGGCTTCCGCCCCCGCCACGATTGTCACGAGTGCAGCCAAACCCATTTGTATCATCATGCGCACACCTGCTCCCCGCTTCCGGCGCACCTCGTGTCGAGACACTCAAACGAGTCCGGGAGCGAGCGTAGCACGCCCGGCGTTGCTTCTCAATGGTGAGATGTTCCTCAATCGCCGAATAGGACTAAGCGAAACAGAGGGACTGATTCAAGCGGTGTCTCCGCCGTAGGCGGACGCAGGCGGGCGTAGACGTGTCTCCCCCTCTCCTTCGCGAGATCCCGGCGCACCGGGCGGAGAACGGGGCGTGCTCGTTGGGCCTTTGGCCCGCCTCGACACACGCTACAAAACTCGGCGCTGTCCCTCTCGTCCGTGCCATCAGTCCAATAGCGAACGCGTGCGGTCCGGGTCATGGCGCATACGGATGCGCCACATCAGTTCTTCGGGATCGGCTACCCGGACCTCGTCGGATAGTCGGTCCACACACCAACCCACCGTACTCAGTCCACGCACGCCGCCGTTGGCCCAAGCCTGGTCCTGGGGCATGTCTTCGTCGTGGTCACCGGCAGCGTCGTCGGCCTGTTTGAAGAAGGACCATGCATGGACAACGGCCCAATCGTAAACAGGTTCATCTTGATTCGCCGCGGCTTCGTTGACGAGTCGCGCCACTTTTGCGGGCGTGCCGGACCATGGCCGGTTGGTGTTGCTCCACGTCGAATAGCGTGCGCAAACGACGGGCAGCTCTCCGCCGCGCGCGTCGGGCACCCAGAACAAATTGCCTCTGCCGCCTTCGTAGGGCGCGTATTGAATGGCGAAGATGCCGAGCAAGCCGGGCATGGCGTTTGCCACGACCTGGTAGGCTTTGAGGGCTTCGTCGCTGTCGACATCAGTCATGATGAAGCCGAGGGTGCGGACGCCGGTGGCCTGCATGTTGGCCCACACGCGCCGGGCGTGGGCGTCGAGCAGTTTCCAGCGCTTGCGGCGCTTCGCGGCAAACCGGTCGGGATAGTAGTAGCCGCCCCCCCACTCCACGAACCGGCAATGGGCCGACTGCGCGTCGGCGGCGTAGTCGATGCCGCCCGGGCATACCTGGGTCAGTTGCGTGAAGGGACACGACCACCCAAAGGGAAACCGCCCGCGGTCGGGACTGTTCCACCAGCCGTCCTGAGCACGGTAGAAGCCACCCATGAACCATTGAACGTTGTCGCCATCGCTCATGATGAAGGCGATGGCGCTGCGCGAGTCGTCCCAAGCGATGGTGTTTGGGTCAAAGGGACGCACACGGCGCGGTACCCATTCCTCGGACCCCGCCGTCAGAATGGGCAGGTTCAGGCACCAGTTGGTGGCGGTCTGGAAATGGCCGTATTCCGACGGCAGCACGGTGGACCTAAACTCGTCGCCGCCGCCCCATCCCAGCACGGGCGAGAGGGGCTCCATCCAGGCCATGACGTCCTCGGCAGGTTCATCAAGGCCGTACAACGTCATGGTACGGTGGGCGATGGCCATGGCGCGGCAGTGGGGCGCTTTCGGGTCTTGTAGGCACACCATCCGCGGGGTAAGACGGTCTTTGAAGGTCTCGAAGCACTCCGTGGGCGTCTTGCCTCGGGCGTCGAACAAGGGTTCCAGACCGAGTTCCTGCGCCTTGGGTTCCAGTTCTTCCGACACCAGAATGCCGCCCAACACGCCCGCCACGGTGGTGGCGACGTTGACGGATGGGTCCATGCCTTCGCGACGATGAGCCAAACCCGACCCCGGCACGTCGTGGGAGTAGAGCACGTAGCCTTTGATGACGCCTGCGGCCTGAAATCGCTGGACGAGATCCCATGGTTCCAGGGTGCCTCGTACCTCGAAGCGTCCTCGGCCAATCATGCGGTCGTACCAGTCGCGGTAGTCCACGTTCTCGCCCACATTGATCCACACCATCTCGTCGTGACGGCCTTCGTTGACAGCTTGGGCCGCCAATCCCGCCACGGATTGGACCATCATGTGGTAGGGGCCGTTCGCGCCTTGCAAGACGGTGCCGTCGGCCGTTGTCAGGTTGGGGTAGGTGTTGTAGTCGGTGGCGCACACGACGGCCGCCGGAACGGCTTGGTGCGGCCACCAGCGGCCTTCGGTATCGGCGGATGCGCCCAAAACGTGAGTCAATACAGCCAAGACGGTGAGCGTGTGTCGCACGGTGCCTCCTATTGAGTCATGATAGATGCGGCCTCAGTCTAACATTGCATCCCCATCCCGACAAGACAGCGCCACCCTTGCTCCCACCGTCTGAATCAGCTAGCCTAGCTGCACACTCACGCAGCCTGGGGGACACGTATGCGGGCGCCCGACACAGATCTGCTCAAACGATTCATCGAGAGTTTCCACAAGGGCATCGCGGCCGAAATGGACGCCATGCGGCAGCGGCTTGGGCCTTTTGAGGCACCGGTGAGGAACGGGCGCGCGGCGGGCATGGACCGGTCCGAGGGCCACGAAAGCACGCTGTACGACTTCGATCTGGCCGCGCCGAACGACAAACTCTTGCCGGGGATCGAGTGTACGCTGGCGTTTCAGGGGGGCGAGTACCTGGTGTCCGTGGTGTCGGTGGACCGCACCGGGGTACGAATCGCGTGTCCCCACACCATTCCCCTGGGCGACCGGTCGTATACACTCGTCATCTACCCATGGTTCTTGTACGAACGGCTTCGGAGGGCGTTGGAATCGCTGCTGGAACGCGACGTGACAACCCTGGCGAACGCCTTCGCCGTGTTCGGCAAGGCCGCGGCCCGGATTGCGGCCACGGGACTCGTGGTGCCGCACGCGGAACTCAACGACAGCCAACGGCGCGCTGTGCAGCTCTGTTGCGACCGGTCGCTGGCGTTCGTGTGGGGACCGCCGGGCACGGGCAAGACCACGACCCTCGGACATATTGTGACGGAACTGTTGGCCCATGGCCACCGCGTCCTCATCACGTCGACCACCAACGCGGCCGTGGACCAAGCTTTAGCCAAGTTGCTGAGTCTGGACGCGGCGCAGCCGTACCATGAGGACGGCCGGATTGTGCGCGTGGGTCAGGCGCAGGCGCCTACCTTGGGCGCGGGACTCGACGAGGTGGCGCGGAGGCTCAATGACCGCGCCCATCGGCAACTCGAACGATGGCGGACGCGTGTCGTGGAAGCCCGGACCCAACGGGGTCAATGCGAGCGGATTCTTGACAAGCTGGAGACGGAGGCCCAGCCGTTCCAGGACGATCTGTTTGCCCAGGCGCGTCCGAACACGCTCGCGGAATGGGACCTCACCCCCGTGTTTTCCGCGACCCGCACCGCGGGCATACTGGCGATGGACCCGAATATGCGGGTCCGGGCGGTGGAACGGAGAAGACGCGACCTGGAGCGCGTCGTAGCGTTGGCGGCGGATCGTATCGAGGGCATTTCGGGCGAACTGCGAGGAAACGAGCGCACCATTGTCCGCAAGGCAAAGGTAGTGCTGGCGACGATGACGAACGTGTATGTGAACCGGTTGATCGAAGGCGACCGGTTCGACGTGGTCATCGTCGAAGAAGCGGGGATGGCCGTGTTGCCCGCCTTGTTCTATTGCGCTACGCTGGCCGACGACAAGACGCTGATCGTGGGCGATCCGCGTCAGTTGCCGCCCATCGTGCAATCCAACGAACGGGTGGTCCACAACGCCATGGGACGGAGCATCTTCGAGGTTACCGTGCCGCAACCCCACGCGTCCGACGCAGTCGTCATGCTGGACACGCAGTACCGGATGCATCCGCGCATCGGCGATCTGGTGAGCGAACTCTATTACGACGGGAAGCTCGTTCATGGCGCATGCACGTCGGACCGCACGGCCATCGCGGCCCGTTCACCGCACCCCGGCGCGCCAATCGTCGTGGTGGATACGCAAGGCCGGACCACGTGTGAGGTCCGCGAGGGCGCGTATTCGCGCTACAACGACACAACGGCCGAGTTCTGCGTCGGCCTCGCCCGGAAGGCCTTGCGTAGCGGCATCGAGACCGTCGCCATCATCACGCCCTACGTGGAACAGTCGCGCCGAATCCGGCAGCGGCTTGCGACGGCGAGGTTGGGCGACCGCGTGGAGAGTCACACGGTTCACCGGTTCCAGGGCAATGAACGCGACTTGGTCATCCTCGATACCGTGGACGCCGCGCCCATGAAACCGGGCGTGCTGCTCACCGGTGCGGGAAAACGCGGCGGCGCCGAGAACCTGCTCAATGTCAGCATCTCGCGATCACGCGGCAAACTCATCGTCGTAGCGGACGTCGCCTACTTCGCGGGACAGGCGGCATGCAGTGCCATTGACCGGCTGCTCAGACAAGCCGCGAAGGCGGGGAAGGCTGTTGCGTTGTCGTAGCGTTTGAGGGATTCTGAAGGTTGTTCTGACAGGGATACGCGCAGGCAATTGCACTTGGCCGGGCGGTCGCGGTCATGTGGGATCGTCATGTGTGCCACCCTCAAGCGGCAGCTTGTGGGTGTCCGCGTTCACGATGGCAGCCATCCCGCGTTCTGAAGCCACCCACAACAGTGTTGTGGGTGGCACACTTGTTGTAGGGTAGGTTCCGG
>JAAEQP010000412.1 GCA_024231375.1 bacterium
CCTGCCGTCGGCGGCCATCTGGATGTGTTCGGCTTTTTTGCCCTGTTCCTGGCCCGCAATGGTGAAGGGATACTTATCGATGCCGTGCTCTTCCCATTCGCGCACGAGCGCGTCATACGGAGTTGCCGAGCACACGAGGATGTCGGCCACGGCTCTGCTTTTCTCCAGTGATTCGCGGACGTGGGGGAACGGCGGCACGCCGTAGACAATGTCGGCGACGGTGTCGTTCACGGCCGTGCTCCACCGCAACGCCTGGTGCATGTCGGCTTCGTCATGATCCTTGCAGTACGCCTCAAGTGCCGGGTTGCCCAGCTTCGACTCCGTTTCGATCCACTGGCGCAGGTTCGGCGCCTCGGGAATCTTCACGTTGCGCGCCTGCACCTCGTCCCAGTCGTTGAGCAGGTCGAACACCATCGTCAGCGCCGGGAAACGGTTCACGCCGCGCCATTTCGAGTACAGGTTCACGAACTCGGCCGCCGCGCGCGCATACTTCGACACGGGCTGCAGGTCCCAGTGTTTGACGATATTGGGGATGAAGCACTCCTTGTGCTTGATTTCCATCGTGTCGAAGGCGCAGCCGTCGGAGTCGATGGCGATGAGGTATTCTTTCGTCGGTTGGTGGCTTTTCAATGGTGCGGTCGGGTCAGTCATGTCCGGTTCTCTCCACAAAGTGGGGCAGGCTGTCC
>JAAEQP010000413.1 GCA_024231375.1 bacterium
TCCCCCAAACACAACACCTTCCCATCCCGCGTCGAATAGAACACCCGCCCCCGTGCCACTGCCATACCGTCCCAAACCGGCTCAGACAGCTTCTCCTCGGCCAGCACACTACCGTCGCCAACCGAGACCACCCGCAACTCACCGTTGCCACCGGCCACCAGCAACTTGTCTCCCGCAAGCGTTATCGCATGGATCGGAGGAGCGTCGTCGCCAGTTCCCAACGGGTCAACCTTCCACTCCGCCTTCTCGGCCAGGCGGTGGTTGGGCCAGGGCATCTCGCCCTTGCGTTCCAGCCCTCCCGCAGCCCAGCCGGTCATCCACTTCGTCTCGAATTCCTCGCCCCCTTCCAGGTCGAAGTCGCGTCGAAACACGGTCGACGAACCTTGCAGAACGCCGAACAGAGTCTTGTCGCGATACACGGTCAACGCCCGAAGCGGCTCAAACGACTTGGTTCGCGGCTGATGGCGAGGTGCGTAGGTCCAGCAGCCGCGCGGGGCCATGACGGCTCCGCCGCCCGTGTCGAGCTTTGCGAAGACCGCCCAGCGGTCGAGCGACATCTCGCCGTTCCCCCGATCGAAGATCCAACGCGACATGCCCACGCCGTCACCCTCGCGGTGCAGCAAATCGAAGTTGTCGAACTCCAGGCCGGAACTCTCATAGAACCCCTGCTGAGGCACACTGTCCAGACGCTGCACCCAACCGATCTTCCCGCTCGCCGGTTCGA
>JAAEQP010000414.1 GCA_024231375.1 bacterium
CCCTCCAAGAAAAGCGGTTGTTGTGTGGCTGCGAGGCTACCGCGCTACGTTGATGACCCGATCGGCACGGGCGGCGCTCCCGGCTGCGTCCCAGGCGATGAGGGTGACGCGATAGGAACCGGGCTTGTCGTAGGTGTGGGTGGTGTCTTTCTCGGCGCATGGGAGTCCGTCGTCGAAGTCCCACAGAACCGCGGCAATCTCGCCGGGTTCGCTTGAGAAACGGACGGGACTCCCCACTCTTGCTTCTCCCTTCACTTCAAACGCCACCGCGGGAGGCGGCGAGAACGGTTTCGCGGGCGGGAGGCTGTCGTCGGCGTTGCCGGCCACAGTGCAGTCATCCCACTCCAGGGCTTTGTATGCGCCCACACGGCTGACCGCCCGGCCCGTGTTGTCGGCGATGGTACACCGCACGAATCGCAGATGGTCGACGTTGGCGCCCATGATTTGAAGGCCCAGCCGGGTGTTGTCGCGGAATACGCAATCTTCCCAGACGGCGTGGTTCATGTTGCCGACAATCCGGAACCCGTGACCTTCGTCGCCGGGATACTTCACATCTCCCAGACCTACCGGCATATCACTGAACGTGCAGGCATGGAAATACTGGTAGGTGACGCCGCCCTTCTCGCCCTGGAACTGCGCGCCCCATTGGTTGCAGGCGGACACGGCGTTGCGTCCCCAGAACATGTACTCTTTCGGACGCGGGGCGGACACGGACAACCCGATCTTGGCCCCGCCGTCGATGACGTTGTCTGTGTACACGCCGTACGACCCGATGCCCTCAATACCGCAGAACTTGTGGATTCCCGAGTGATCGCTGATGGTGTTGCGCCGGACCGCGCAGTAGTCGGCCGAACCGATGCTCAGCCAATGGTCGATGCGGTTGTCCTCAATGACGCACCGGTCACACTCAAGCCACACTTCGATGCCGAGTCCCGTCCCGCCTGAGCGGGCGACCGTGTTCCGTCGAATGACGATGTCGCTCGACCCGTTGTCGGCGAAGATGCCGCCGCGCCCCGTGTGGTCGATGGTGTTGTCTTCCACGCGGTTCCGTGACGAACCCCAGGACAGACGGATACCGCCGCCATAGGGTCTGTTGACGCCGACGTTCTCGATGCGGCAATGGTCGATGACGCTGTCGGTGACGCCGCGTTCACGGGAGGGATTTTGCCCGGTGAAGTGAATGCCGTGGGGGCCAAAGGTCTTCGTGTCGCCAATATCGCGGATAGTCACGTGGTGGATGTGAACTCGGCGCGCGTTGCTGCCTTCAATGCCCTGAGTGACGTTGGTGCTCATGTCGGCGTCGAGGGTCAGGTGACACAGCTCTGTGTCCTCACACCCAGAGACGCTCACCATAGCGGATAGTGCGTCACCCGCGAATCGGAGGACAGTCTCGTCTTGACCCGCGCCTTTCAGACAGATACCCGGCTTCAAGGCTACGGCGCCGTCGACGAGGAATTCACCAGCGGGCAGGAGGACCGTGTCGCCCGGGGCCGCGTCATCGATGGCCGATTGAATAGCGGCGCGGTCCTTGCCCGCGACGTTCACCTCGGCCGCGAAACACAGGGGCGCGATGCAGATGAATGCCACGAGCAACGACCACAGTGATCGCCCTTGCCACATGCTCTCTCTCCCCGCGGGTTACTTCCCGTAGAACCAATCCACACCGATGCGGGCCACGTGCAGTCCGTCGCGCTGGTGGTAGCTGACGACGGCGACATCATCGAGATAGGTCACACTGGGGTAGCCGTAGTCGTTGTCGGGCTCGCCACCGATGATGCGTTCGTTCTCCCACGTCTCGCCGTCGTCTTTGGAGATGACGGACACGAAGGGCGTGCGCCAGCGCGGGTCTTTGGGACCGTCCACGCACCGCATGAGCAAGAGATCGCCGGTCGTGGGGATGCGCGAAATGCTGAAGGCGGACGACGTGTACGGCGGCAGGCGGAGTTCCTTCACGGCCTCGCCCGGCGACCACGTGACGCCTTGGTCGTCCGAATAGGCCTTGCCCATATAGCCGCTGTAGGTGCGCACGAGCATGAGGAGCCGACCGTCTTTCAACTCGACGATCTGAGGTTCTTGCGCTTCGACAGGCAACGTGTTGACGTCGTTCTTGCTGCGCCACCACGTGTACCCGTTGTCGTCGGAGTAGTAGCAGAAGCTGCCGTACCCGGCATGGTCGCCGCCCTCACTCTTCATCTGTGTTTCGCCGGGCGCCACGATGCGGCCAGTCGACAACCGAAGCAGCTTGTCGTTGTGGATGATGTTGTACCCGGCGTTGGGGGTCAGGATAAACTGGTCGCCCCACGAGGCGGTTTCATCCACGGACCGGCGGTAGTAGTTGTGACCGAAGAGCGGGTCCATGCTGCTCCGGTAGATGTAACTCATGAGGATGTGGCCGTCGTCGATCCGCACGAAACTCGGGTGGCAGTAGATCTCTTCTTTGTACGTGGGCGTGGGTTTAGGGATGATGACCGTTTCGTCGCCCCAGGTTTTGCCTTGGTCGGACGAATACCGCGCCGCGATGCCGCCGCTGGCGCTGCCGTCGGCGTTCATGTGGGTATAGGCCATGAACAGGCGGCCATCCTTGAGTTCAATGATGTCACCGGGCGTGCCGCGGTAGCCGTAGGTGCGCACGGGCAGTTGCACGGCCAGCACGTCTTCGAAGAGCATGTTCTTCGCCTCCTGGGCGCCGGTCATCGGCACGACGACGGCACAGCAGAGTCCCGCGATGAGCAGACTCGTTCCCCACGTGTGATTCAAGCGCATGGCTGACGTCCCTCCCTGTCCCTACGTCAATAGAGCGTGAAATTCAGTCCCGTTCCGAGCGGCGCATCGGCATTGGGCCGATGCGGCCGGTCGTCGTCTCAACATGGATAGCGGTTCTCCAGGACTCGTTCCAGACACGGAGGCTCACTCTAGCGGGCTGGGGATGGGGAGTCAATTGGTGGGTGGAGGCGGACTCGGCCGCCCCTACAGGGCTCTCGGGGATGGGTTGTGCGATCCCGGGGTTCCGCTTCGCTTCACCCCGGGCTGTTATGTGCGGTCCCTTCGGGACCATGGGAGAAGTCTTTGTAGGGTGCGTCGACGCGCACCAAAGGTGCGGCGAGCACGCACCGTTCCACCACGGCCAAAGCCTTGGGTGTCAGGGAATCAGAAGATGGTGCGTGCTCGTCGCGGCCGGGGGCCGTTCCTCGACACACCCTACCGCGGCCCCATGTCCCCGATTTCCGGGGCTGGCGCCGTAGCGGGGTTGAACCGTCAACACCCAATTCGTCGCAAGGCGTCCGGCAGATCATTGAGCGTTTCGATGGTGTCGTCAGCGCTTTCCTGGCGCGTGCGCGGGACCTGGAACCGAGACAATCCCTCCAGTACGCGGATGGTGCGCCATCCGGCCGCATTGGCGGGAGCGATGTCGTTGTCGATGCGGTCGCCAATCATGACCGCGTCGGCGGGGCGGCATCCGGCCTGTTCGAGCGCGCATTCGAAGATACGGGGGTCGGGCTTCTCCAGGCCAAGCTCGGCCGATGCGAGTACCACGTCGAAGTAGTCGCGGATGCCCCATGCTCTGAGTCGGTCTTCGGCGCCCGCCGATTGGTTGGCGATGACGCCCAGATCGTAACGGCCGTGGAGGGATTCGAGCAGTTCCGGCACGCCGGGGTACAGCTTCAAGGGGCCATGGTCCCAGGGAGATTGGGCGAGAATTGCCCGGCGGTCGTCTTCTCTGAATCCGAGGGCTTCCAGCATTCCCATGAACGGGCTGGACAGGAACCGGGTCGAGGCATCCTCGCATATGATCCACAGTTGACCCACGGTCCGCGAAATCCCGCGCGTGGCGAGCGCGTCGCGCGTGAGTCGTAGGCGCGCCTCTTGCGACCCGGTCTCGTCGACCAAGGTCCAGCCCATGTCGAAGAACAGCCATGTCATGGTGGGGACTCCGTTTTGTTCGGCGACTCTACCGCGGCGGTAGGCGCGAGTCAACGCTACCCTCTCGGTCCCGATTGACCATCCGCCTTCAAACCGACTAGGGTATGGGCCATTACATGTGGCAACTCCCGGCGGCGCGCCCGCCGTTCAGCGTGGAAGGAGCGGAAGGATGAAGACGTACAAGGTAGGGTTCCTGGGGTTTGGGTTCATTGGCAAGGTGCATGCCTACGGGTACGTCAACCTGCCGTTGTTCTACGACCCGGTGCCGGTGCAGGCGCGGATCACGCACGTATGCACAAGCCGAATGGAGACCGCCGAGAAGGGCCGGCTCCAGGTCGGCGCGGACGTGGCCACGACAGATTTCCGCGCCATCACGGAGAACCCGGATATCGACATTGTCCACATCTGCACGCCCAACGACCGGCATCGCGACGAGTTGTTGTCGGCCATGGCGCACAACAAGCACATCTACTGCGACAAGCCGTTGGTAGCGACACTGGCGGAAGCCGACGAGATTCAGACGGCTCTCAAGGACTACACAGGCACGGCGCAGATGACGTTGCAGAACCGGTTCTTCCCGGCCACCATGCGTGCGAAACAGCTCATGGACGAGGGGTTCCTGGGTGACTTGCTCGAATTCCGCGCGGACTACCTCCATTCGGGTAGCGCCGATCCGAGCGCACCGTTGAAATGGAAGTTATCGGGACAGGCTGGCGGCGGCGTTATCGCGGACCTGGCGTCGCACATCATGGATCTGATCCACCATCTGCTGGGCGACTACGAATCTTTGCTGGCATCGACGCATGTGGCGTACCCGGATCGTCCGTCGCTTGAGGACCCGAGCAAGCGTGTACCCGTTGACGCCGAGGACAGCGTGATGATGCTGGCGCGGATGGCATCGGGCGGCCTGGGCCATATCGGAGCGACCAAAATCGCCACGGGCACGGAAGATGAACTGCGGTTCGAACTACACGGGTCCAAGGGCGCGTTGCGGTTCAACGCTATGGACCCGCATCACCTGGAAATCTACGACCGCGCGGCGGACGGCAAACCCATCGGCGGACGCCAGGGTTGGACGCGGGTCGCCACGGGTCAGCGCTACCCCGCACCCGCGGCGGGATTCCCAAGTCCCAAGAACAGCATGGGGTGGATGCGGAGTCACATGGCGTGTCTCGCGAACTTCCTGCAATCCGTGGCCGACGGCACACCGGGCAATCCCGGTCTGGACCAGGGCATCTACATCCAACGCCTCATCGAACGCTGCCGCGAGTCCGCCGCCAGCGGGCAGTGGGTGAAGGTGTGAGGGAGGCGAGCGGCTGTCAGCTATCGGCTGTCGGCTTTCGGCCAATGAACAGGGCGGTGATGGCTGCGACGGCCGAGGTGGCTATGACTGCGAGACCGGCTAGGGCGACCGTATCCAATACAGAGGCGAGTGCTGGTAGGGGCAGATGCACAAGAACCTGAAGCAGCACGGCGCAGGCTGCGAGGGCGACGAGGTAGGCTTTGGGTGAGCCGCCGGCCTGGAGCGTCGGGCGGACGCGTTGGATGGACTGCCAGAGCAGATACAGCGCGCCGGCGATGAACGCCTGCCCGGATAGGGTGCGGATGGCCGGGGTCTGGGGGACGAGGTGATGCCCGGTCACGACCATCTGGAGTAGAAACACCACGTGCAGCGCCAGGATGCCGCGTGTCGGCCGGAACCGCATCACGGGTAGCAGCAAGGGCATGAACGCGGCACCGATGTAGACGCCCGCGCACCGGTGGCACAGAGCGAGCGATTCGCCTCCGGGAATCCATGATCGGCCTTCTTGCTGGTGGCACAAGTGCGAGAACACGGTCTTGGCAAGGTCGTGCACTACTGCCCCTCGGCCTTGACGGGACGCATGGGCGGCGGACCGACGACCTTGGTGGGCCGTTCGTCCTTGGTGAGGTCCACCAGAATCAATCCCCACGTATTCTCGCCGATGCCCGACGCGGCCAAGGTTCTTCCGTCAGGCGACAGGGACAGGTGCATCGGACCCAGTTCGTCTTCGCGGTCGCCTTGGTCGATTCGAATGGGGCAGACCATGCCGGTGGCGATGTCGATCTCGGCAATACCCGGACCGCCCGTGCCGTCGGGATTGCTGATGTCGCCCGTCAACCACAAGGTCTCGCCATCGTGGCTCCAGGCCGCGCCATTGACTTCGTCCTCACAATCGATGGGGTCGGACCAACTCACCGAGGCGATCTCCTTGCCCCGTTTGTTGAACACCACCGCGGTCTGGATTCCGTCGCGTTCTTGCAGCACGCCGAAGCGTACCGTGTCTCTGGGCATGGCCAGGATCGGTTCGATGCTCACGCCCTTCTCGTCGGGAACGGTGAACAACCGTGTCTGTTTGAGTCCGAAGAAGGTCTTGATTCGGCCTGCGACCAGGGAATCGTCCTCAAGGGCGCCGAAGTAGAAGAGTTTCCGGCCACAGGGCATGACAATGCCGGCCTCAGACAAGTGGTCGACTGTCCCGTTCTCCAGGTCTACACGGAAGCAGCAGTCGCCCTCGGGGCTGCCTTCGGCCGCATACCACAGCCAGCGTCCGTCGGTCAGGACGGTGGGAAGGAAGCTGGCTCCCGTCGTGAGGCCTGGTGCCTTCATCCTACGCACCGTGCGGGTCTCCCCTGTATCGAGGTTGTGGGCGGACACGCGGAACGGGGCATTGTCGCTGTCGCCTTCCTCCTCACCCGCCGTCAACCAGAAGACCTCGTTTCCGCCGCGTGGCCAGAACACCTCGACTGGCGCGAATCCCCGTTTGCGGTCCGCGGCGGACGATTGAAACACGCAGGTGTTGGCGCCGGAGGCAAGGTCGTACACGGCAACGCCGTGCATCTCTTCGCCGTCGACGTCGCCGGCGCACAGGTAGGCGAGCTTATCGCCGTCGGGGCTCCACGCGGGTTTGCAGCTCAGACAGTACACGCCAACGGCCACGAGGGCCATGGCGGCGAGAAATCTCGACGCGGCGGAGTCTCTCATGACAACGATCCTCCAGCGCATGCGCGCCTGTTGTGTCCCAGACCAGTATAGACCCGGTCGGGCGACCCGGCAATGGCATGTACGGAATGTATCCGTCGGGGAGCGGGAGGGTTTCATGAGTGGGGCGGCGGGCGTGTATAGACCCAGTGGACCCAGTGGACTGAGAGGACCTAGTGACGGCGCAGGCAGTCGCTCAGCAGAAAGAACCGCGCCGGGCCTTGAAGGCCCGGCGCGGGGGGTGGAATCTCCGGGGATACTACCCGACGTGCAGCACTTCGCCGCCACGGCCCTGTTGGATGAGGGGCACGTAGGTTTCGAGTTCTTCGATTACCTTGGCATCGGTGAGGTCGATGCGCTGGCCGCGCTCAGCGGACATGTAGCACGCCATGCACAGCTTGGTGATTTCGAGACCGTAGTCAAAGCTGAATTTGGCGTCTTTGCCCGCTTTGAACGACTCGACGGCGTCGATGGCTTCGTCCACGTAGCCATACAGGTCGGCTTCGTTGGGGATGACCGTCAACAACCCGCGGGTTGACGTGGCCTTCTCGAGGGCCGTTTCGGCGTCGGCGGCTGCCTGGGCGGCTTGATCGCCGATGAAGATTTCTAGCGGCGATTCGAGGGAGTTTACCTCGTAGGCGTAGCCCGCGCCGAGGCCATCCATGAACATGCGCATGCCCTGTTTGTCGTACATCCAGGCGCACGAGAACTGAGACTTCACGTGCTGTCCAGTCTCGGGATTGCGGTAGGTGATCACGCCCGTGGCGTAGTCTTCGGCCGGGGTCTTGCCGTAATCGACGCCCATTCGGTCGAGCAGGTCCTGGCGCCACTTGGGCTGGCCCCACTTGATGAGGCTGGTTTCGGCGATGACGGAGATGGGCTCAAGGAAATCAACGGGTTTGCCGACCGGCGTCAGCATGTACCAATTCGCCGCGATGGTGTGGCAACCCATGTCGAGCAACGCGCCGCCGCCCTGCCGCGTGGGATCCCAGAACCAGCCCTCGTGGGGTCCGGCATGCTCTTCGCAGGCGCGGGCAAGGCTGATGGGGCCCATGGCGTCCTGGGTGGGCGCAAGCTGGGCGCGGATGTTCTCCACAGCCTTCATGTAGACCTGATTCTCGTAGTAGCAGGTGGGAAGCCCAGCGTCCTTGGCGAGTTCCACGTGCCGACGCGCTTCGGCCATGTTGCGGCCGAGAGGCTTCTCGCAGATAAGGCCCTTCAACGCCGCGCCGTCCTTCACGGCCGCGGCCACCTCTTCAATCACCTGGATTCGGGCGAAATTCGGCACGTACACGGCGACGGCGTCGCAGTTCTTGCACAGTTCGGCGATGCTGGGGTAGACCTTGCAGTCCCCCACGCCCGATTTCGTCGCAAAGGCAGCCAATTCGTCCGCGCCCTTGAGGGCGTAGACACCGACAAGATCCACGTCGCGCACCATCTGGAGCGCCTTGGCGTGAAATGTGGCGATGTAGCCTGCACCGATGAACCCAAGTTTGAATGTAGCCATAGTATTCTCTCCCACTTCGTGCGGTCACATAACGGTAGCGACCGTGTGTCGCGACCGGATTTCTGAGATTCCGTCCTGCGGCAGCGTTAGCTCCCCCGGAAAGGACAGCAGCGCGTCGAGAATAGTATATGGATCGGGCACGTGGCTATCAATTTTCGCTGTGGGGAGACCGGAGGGGCGGGGTCTCTGACATCGGTGTCACACTGTTGACCGCGGCCGCGCGAATCGGTAGACTTAGGGCTCGCAATTGTGGGCCGCAACTTTCTCCAGGGGGCGCAAATGGGATTCGAAACACTCGACATCATCGTACTTGTTCTGTATTTCGGGGCCATGGCGGCCATGGGACCGCTATTCGCCAAGAAAGGCCGAACCACGGAAGGCTACTTCCTGGGCGACCGGTCATTTCCGGGCTGGCTCATCGGGTTCTCCATGTTCGCCACGTCCATCAGTTCCATTACGTTCATGGCGTATCCGGGCGACGGATACAAAACGGCGTGGCTGCGCATGATTCCGAATTTCACGCTGCCTCTGGCGGTGCTGATGGCGAGCTACTTCTTCCTGCCCTTCTTCCGGCGCGGCAAGATCACGTCGGCCTACGAGTACCTGGAAGGCCGGTTCGGACCCAAGGTCCGGTTGTACGCGGCCCTGGCCTTCATCGTGAGCCAAGTCATCCGCATCAGCATGATTCTGTTCCTGGTCTCCCAACTCGTCCAGGAAGTGAC
>JAAEQP010000415.1 GCA_024231375.1 bacterium
GTCAAGAAGACCGTCGCACGACGCTGGCTGGAGGCGAAGATGCCGGAAGTGCGGATGAACCACGAGCTGATATGTTCCGGTAAGCGGACTGTCATCTCTGAGTTCGAGACGCTCGCCGGAGCCGTGCCCACTATCGAGTAACCGATCTGGGTTGTCCGACCGTCCTGCCACGTATCCGACTATGGTGCGACGGGGCGGTACAGGAACGGCCGCCTGAACATACCACCCATATGGTGTTCGTTCTTCACGCGTACCGTGATGTCGTTCTGTCCGGGCTTGAGCTTGCCGGTCAGGTCCACGTCCCATTCGAACGAATAGTCATTGCGCCACCATATGGGATGGCGGTCGCGGTGCGCTACCAGCACGCCGTTTGCATAGAGCCAGGCCTCACCAAACAGCCCGGGGCAGCGCATGTGCACCTGCTTTCGCGCGTCGACATCATCCAGCTCTGCATCGGCCTTGTACCACATGAAGCCGGTGAAGCTTTCCCAATTCGGATGCAGCACGCCTTGTGCCTGCGGGTACAGGTCGGTTCGGACAACTTCCCATTCAGTCGTCGGGTAATCCTTCCGGCTCTCAGGCGACTGGTATTTCCGCTTGTTCCTGGCCCAATAGGCAAGATCGGCAGGCCTGTGCGCAAAGCCGCGCGCAAGGCCCGTGTCGTTCGGGTCGCGTCGGAATGACCACTTCAGAGGGAGCTTCGCAACCAGTGTCCCTTCGGTGCCGTCGGTACGCTTCGCAAGGTCGCCATATTGCTTCACTTCGCCCGGCCACCACGCGGGGCTGCCGCCGTATTCGGGTTCGGCGGCAACACCAACGACGCCGGTGGTAA
>JAAEQP010000416.1 GCA_024231375.1 bacterium
CGACGGCGGCGTCCGCGATTTCGACTTCCACTTCATGGGCGAGGATGTGTACGAGAAGACCTTCGAGGTCGTGTCCTGCGAGCCCGGCGACGTGCCGCCCGAACAGGAAAGCACCATGCCTCTCGGCCGTCATCTCGATGGGTGCCGCATCGGGTTCGACCTCGGCGCCTCCGACCGCAAGGTGTCGGCCGTGGTCGACGGCGAGGCCGTGTTCAGCGAAGAGGTGGTGTGGGAACCCCGCAAGCAAACGGACCCGACCTACCACTACAACGAAGTCATGGCCGCACTGAAGACGGCCGCGTCCAAGATGCCTCGCGTCGACGCCATCGGCGGCAGTTCGGCTGGCGTGTACATCAACAACCGCGCCATGATCGCGTCGCTGTTCCGGGGCATTCCAAAGGACCAGTTCGACCAAGTCAAGAACATGTTCCTGCGTATCCGTGACGAGATGAACGTGCCTCTCGAAATCGTGAACGACGGCGAAGTGACCGCCTTGGCGGGGTCCATGTCGCTCGAAGACAACGGCGTTCTCGGCATCGCCTTGGGTTCCAGCGAAGCGGGCGGATACGTCACCATGGACGGAAACATCACGGGTTGGCTCAACGAGTTGGCCTTCGCACCCGTGGACTACAACCCCGAAGGTCCCGAAGACGAATGGTCGAAGGACATGGGCGTCGGCGCCCTGTACTTCTCGCAGCAGTGCGTGTTCCGCCTGGCGCCGAAGGCCGGCATCGAGTTGCCCGAAGACGTCACCGACGCGGAGCGGTTGAAGGCCGTCCAGACCAAACTCGAAGCGGACGAAGAATGCGCCATCGACATCTGGCGGAGCATGGGCTACTACCTCGGCTACGCCTTGGCGCACTACGCCGACTTCTACGAACTGAAGCACGTGTTGATTCTTGGCCGATGCACCTCGGGCAAGGGCGGCGACCTGCTCATCGCGGGTGCCAAGGAAGTGCTTGAATCCGAGTTCCCGGAACTGGCCGCCAAAATCAACGTCATGCTGCCGGACGAGAAGGCCCGCCGCGTCGGTCAGTCCATCGCAGCCGCGAGTCTTCCGGCCATTTAGGCGAGTTGCCGAGGCCGGGTCAGGACAGGCGTGCTATCATGTCGTTGCGCCTTCGAGCCCAGGCGGCTCAGGCTGACGGATGTGCGCAACCTGCGTGGTGAAAGGCTATGAGTGAGTCAATCCTATACCCGGAAGTAACGGACGACATGCTTCATGAAGCGGTCCAGCGGATTGTCGAGGCCGGGTCGCCGCTCAGAGTCGTGCTCTTCGGCTCTCACGCCCGTGGAGACGCGCGGCCGGACAGCGACCTGGACGTTCTCATCGTTGAGGAATCGGACCAGCCAAGACACAAACGGTCGATCCCCTACTACCGCGCCCTGAGAGACGCCAGCTACGGCAAAGATATCGTTGTCTGGACGCCGGCTGAAGTCGAAGAATGGGCCGGAGTCTCCAACGCGTTCATCACGACGGCTCTGCGCGAGGGGAGGACGCTCTATGAGCGACCGAACTGACTTGGCGCGGGGCTGGCTCCGGAAAGCCGCAAGCGACCTCGATACGGCCAGGCTGGTCGCGAAGGCCGGTGAGTCTTTTGATACCGCCTGCTTCCACGTGCAGCAGGCAATCGAGAAGGCGTTGAAGGCGATCCTCGTCTTCGCGGATGCCCCGGTTCCCAGGATTCACGATTTGGACCGCATTCATCAGTTGTGTCTTGCCGTTTCGCCGGAGCTGGCGTTGCCCGAATGCGATCTCGGCGCCCTTACCCAGTATGCGGCCGCGATGCGCTACGATGTGGACTTCTGGCCCGAGAGAGAAAGCGCGCTTGAAGCAATTGAGTTGGCTGAGGAGATACTCAAGGCCATCCTGGCGGTTCTTCCGGGAGAAGGCGCTGGGGACTCCAAGGCATCTTGAAGATTTGGGCTCTGTTTGAGCGGAGCATTATGAGGGTACCGAGAGAAGGACGGAGAGAATTATGGATTTCAAACTGAGTACAGCGGAACTGTTTGTGCCGGACGGCCTCGAGCCCGAAGCGGCCTTGGCCCGCACGACCCACATGGCCATCGGCGCGCACCAGGACGATCTCGAGATTATGGCGTTCCCGGGCATCCTGGAGTGCTTTCAGCAGACGGACAAATGGTATGCGGGCGTGGTCGTGACCAACGGCGCGGGGTCGCCGCGGGACGACGTGTACAAGGATTACAGCGACGACGAAATGCGCGTGGTTCGGTTGAAGGAACAGAAGAAGGCGGCCGTGGTCGGCGAGTACGGGTCCCAGGCCCTGCTCGATCACCCGAGTTCGTCCATCAAAGACGGCGCCAACAAGGACGCGGTCGAAGACCTGGCCAAGCTGCTGAGCGCGGCCAAACCTGAGGTCGTCTACACCCACAACCTGGCCGACAAACACGACACCCACGTGGGCGTCACACTCAAGACCATCGAAGCCATCCGGTCGTTGCCCGCCGAAGACCGCCCCAAGCAGTTGCTCGGCTGCGAAGTGTGGCGCGATCTCGATTGGATGATCGACGATGACAAAGTCGCCCTCGACGCAACCGCCCACGAGAGCCTTCAAGCCGCGTTGCTGGGCGTGTTCGACTCGCAGATCTGCGGCGGCAAACGCTACGACCTCGCCACCATGGGACGGCGCAAAGCCCACGCCACCTATCACGCGTCACACGGTGTCGACGAGTCCGAGGGCCTCATATTCGCCATGGACCTGTCCAGCCTGATCACCGACGAGTCGAAAGCGCCGCTGGACCTCTACATGGAACACGCGCAACGCTTCATCGGCGAAGTACAGGATCGATTCGCCAAACTGCAGGGCTAGCGCAACAGGCCAACTGGTGTATGCTATGGAGGAGCGGCGCAGGCCG
>JAAEQP010000417.1 GCA_024231375.1 bacterium
CCCCAAGAACTGGCGCCCCACAACCCTCGTGTTCGCGGGAAACCCGGAGGTCCGGGAGACGCTCGTAACGTACGCGGTCTGGTTCGAGGCTGGACACGGCTTCGTGTTCCTGATCAACGTCCTGGTCGGTTCTGAAGAGGAATACGGCAAGTACCGCGAGACGGCGCGGACGCAACTGCTCGAATTCTGTGAGGAGCGCCGCATCCAGGCGTTTCCCGTCGTGGTCGTCGACGACAACCTCGAACACGCCATGACGAGCGCGATTCAAACCCTCGGCGTTGGGCCCATTCGACCCAATGTGGCCGTCTTCGGCTGGTCCGACGACCCAGAGCGCCTCGCCGCTTCCGTTGGTCAGTACCGTACAGCCCAAGCAATGGGCATGAGTCTCGTCGTCCTGCATCCCGGCACGCGACCCTTCGGACATGGTCACAAGCGCGTGGATATCTGGTGGCGCGGCATGAAGAACGGCGCCCTCATGCTGTTGCTGGGCCACCTGCTGACGCGCAACTGGGAGTGGAGCCAGGCCGAAGTGCGCCTGCTGCGCGTCCTCGAGAAGGAAGAAGGCCACGAAGAGGCGCTGGCCGATTTGCGGCGGCTCATCGAGAGTGCGCGCGTCAAGGCCTCGGCCAAGGTCGTCGTAAGCGATCAACCCTTCGCCGACATGCTGAAGGACCGCTCTTCGGATGCCGACTGCGTCGTTCTCGGATGTGAGGCCCCCGAGGCCGGGGGGGAAGCAGTCTGGCACGAACGCTATCGGGCCATGTTCTGCGAAGCGCCCACCACCGTCCTTGTCTGCGCCACCGGAGAGGAAGACCTGATGGCGTAGGCTGCTTGGGCTGCATTGGGCGTCGTCGAAGCAGGACCGAAGAACGATTGCGCCACTCTC
>JAAEQP010000418.1 GCA_024231375.1 bacterium
ATGGGCGTGGACACGGAGAACGGGTTCAAACCGCTCTACGTCGTCACGAGCGACAGCAAGAAGCATATCGCGGCCCTGAAGAAGGCCCTCAAAGACGCCGACGAAGTGGTGCTGGCCACTGATGAAGACCGCGAAGGGGAATCCATCAGTTGGCATTTGCTGGAGGCCCTGAAGCCCAAGGTGCCCGTGAAACGCATCGCCTTCCACGAAATCACCCACGAAGCCATCGACGACGCCCTTGCCAGCCCGCGCGAGGTGGACCAGGACCTGGTCCGCGCGCAGGAGAGCCGGCGGGTGTTGGACCGGTTGTACGGCTATTCTTTGTCGCCGGTGCTCTGGAAGAAGGTGCGGCCGAAACTGAGCGCGGGCCGCGTGCAGAGCGTGGCGGTTCGGCTGGTGGTGGAACGGGAAGAGCAGCGGAAGGCGTTCAAAGCCTGCGGATACTGGGGTGTTGACGCCGATCTCGAGGCGGCGGGCGTGTCCTTCACGGCGGGACTCGTGTCCTTGGACGGCAAACGCCCGGCTGAGGGCAAGGATTTTGACGGCACCACCGGTGCGTTGAAGGACGACGCGAAGACCCGTTCCGATGTCGTCCACTTGGGGCAACCCGAGGCGGAACGCCTGTCGAAGGCGCTGAACGAGCATCTGCCCTGGACCGTGGTACGCGTCGACCAGAAGAAAGCGAAGCAACGGCCCGCGCCGCCGTTTATCACGTCGACCTTGCAGCAGGCGGCCAGTTCGGTGCTGGGCATGTCGCCGCGGGACACCATGCGGGTGGCCCAGGAGTTGTACGAAGGTCAGGACCTCGGCAACGGCGAGCGGGAAGGTCTGATTACCTATATGCGTACCGACTCGCTGACCCTGAGCGAGAAAGCATTGGCCGAGGCCGGGCATGTCGTGAAGGACATGTTTGGCGACGAATACTACACCGGTCCCAAGCGCTACACCACCAAATCGAAAAACGCGCAGGAAGCCCACGAAGCGATTCGTCCGACCCATCTGTCGCGGCGTCCCGAAGACGTTGCCAAGCAGTTGAGCGGCCGCGAATTGGCCTTGTACCGGCTTATCTGGAACCGGACCATGGCGTCCCAGATGGCGGACGCGGTGCTGCTGAAGACCGTGGTCGATTTCCAGGCCGACTTGGACGGCGAGACGGCCGTGCTTCGGGCGAACGGGTCTGTTGTGGCCTTCCCGGGTCACCTGCGGGTAGCCGACACGGCCCAGCGCGACACGGAACTGCCGCACGTTGAAGAAGGGCAGAAGGTCGTTGGTGGGCAAGCAGTCGATGCCGGTTCGGCCATACTCCTCCAGAAACTGACCCCTTCCGAACACCGCACCCAACCGCCCGCGCGGTACACCGAGGCTTCCCTGGTGCGGCGGCTCGAGGAAGAGGGCATCGGTCGTCCGTCGACGTACGCGCCGACGATTTCGACCATCCAGAACCGCGGATACGTGGAACTGCGCGGCAAGGCGTTGGTGCCCACGTTCGTGGCTATCGCTGTTATCTCTCTGTTGCGCAAGCACTTTGAGGAATACGTGGATCTCGGGTTCACGGCCCGGATGGAAGACGCGCTGGACAACATTTCCAACGGTCAGCAGGATTGGGTCGATTTCCTCACGGCCTTCTACCAGGGCCACGGTAAGTACGGGCACGGACTGGCGCCGCAGATCGACGCCCAGTTGCCGGAGATGGAGTACCCGACGATTCCGGTCGGCGACGACCCCGACACGGGCGAGCCGCTTGTGGTGCGTCTTGGCCGCAACGCGCCGTTCATCCAACGGGGTGAAGGGGGTTCCGAGAACACCGTCACCGTGCCCAACGATGTCCTGTTTGAAGAACTGACGGTTGAGATGGCCTTGGAGCTGCTTGAGAGCAAAGCCAAGGGCAACGAAGCGATTGGCACCCATCCCGACACGGGCGAGAGCATCTTTGCGCTGTTGGGACCCTACGGGCCCTACGTCCAGATTGGCGAGAGGACGGACGAGAACAAGAAGCCCAAACGCGCCAGCCTGCCCAAGGGCACCAACCTTGGCGAGGTGGATTTGGCCCTGGCGCTGCGGCTCCTGTCGCTTCCGCGTGAACTGGGTACGCATCCGGATTCCGGAGACACCATCACCGCCGCCATCGGGCGGTTTGGACCCTACGTGAAATGCGGCGACGAGTTCCGCAGCCTGGAAGCCACGGACGACGTGTACACGGTCGCCTTGGACCGCGCCCTGGCGTTGTTGGCCCAACCCAAACGTAGCCGCCGCACCAAGACGGTTCTGGCCGAACTCGGGAAGCATCCCGAATCCGAGAAACCGGTCCAGTTGTGCGAAGGCCGCTACGGCCCCTTCGTGACCGACGGAAAACTCAACGCGTCCATCCCGAAAGGCCAGGAGCCGAAATCGGTGACCATGGAAGAAGCCGTCGAGCTGCTGGCGAAGGCCGCTACGCGCAAGAAGCCTCCGAAGCGCAAGGCCAAGGCTAAGACGAAGCGTAAGGCCAAGACGAAGGCCAAGGCGAAAGCCAAGGCCAAACCTAAGGCGTCAAGCTAGGCGTCCTGAGCGGGGCGGGAGGCGCTCCTCGGTGGGATGGCTCCGTTCTGCGCGATGCGACGCTCCGGTTCAGCGGTGGGTCGCGCAACTGGTCACGGTGCGGTCGGAGGCGTTGTGGCGGCTTTCTTGGGTTTGAGCTGTTCTGCCATGTCCGGGAGAATGTAGATCGTCTTCAGCAGGGTCTCTGCAATGTCAGTGGCTGCGATAAGATGCTCAGGCTTCGGGGCAACGATCTCGTGTGCCGCCTCGTTTCCCATGAATCTGTGATTGTGAAGGAACTCGGCCTGCTTGTCAGAAAGGAGCCCCATCTGCGCGAGTTCGTCGATTCCCTTTGCCAGATTTGTGGCCGTGGTCTTTTGCTCTAGACAGATTGACTCGATCAGAGCGCGAAGACCTATGGCCGCGAGAATGGGTGTCTGGACGTTCAAGGCCTTCAGGGTTTCGAGGTAGATGCGCTTAGTCTTGACGGGAAGCGAATCGTGTCCCGGCATGGGCTCGCGACCACCAAGGCGATCCGGGTAGAGCCGCTCGTTCGGCTGAAGCTCTTCTGTGCAAGGGTTTTCTTCGAGGTTGTCGTCATTAGTTGGCTCAGTGTCGGGAATAAAATCAGGGATGTGGCGCTGGAGTTCTCGTTTGAGGCGTTGAGATGGGAGCTGTCCTTGGTGAATAACTTCCCCAAGCTCATCAATGGCTTTTTGCCA
>JAAEQP010000419.1 GCA_024231375.1 bacterium
CCCTCCAAATAACAGGCTTCGCGACGCTCCATGCACCGCACAGAACTAACGGTAGCCGGACGGCCCATGTCAGTCAAGGGCGGTCGCGCCCAACGCGCAGATCTGCGCTTCTACCGTTCCGGTTTCGGCTCGCGCCCCATGAGTGCTTCCACGGCTTCACGCGGGTCGGCGTTGTCGAAGAGGACTGCGTGGATTCGCTCGGTGATCGGCATCTCGACGCCTACCTTGTGCGCCAGGGCCACGGCGGAGCGGGTCGTACGAACCCCTTCCGCAACCATGGGCGTGGCCGCGGCGATTTGGTCCAAGGTCTTGCCCGCGGCGATCTGTTCGCCCACGGCACGGTTCCGCGAGTGACGGCTTTCGCAGGTGACGATGAGGTCGCCCATGCCGCTGAGTCCCGCGAAGGTGAGGGGGTCGCCGCCCATGGCCACGCCAAGACGCGACATTTCGGCGAGTCCACGCGTGATGAGCGCGGCCTTGGCATTGTCGCCCAGCCCGAACCCATCGCACACGCCGGCCGCGATGGCGATGACGTTCTTCAGCGCGCCGCCCAGTTCGACACCCACCAAATCCGGGCTGGTATAGACGCGGAAGGTCCGGTACATGAACGCGTTTTGAACAGCCTGGCACGCGTCCGGCCGGTCACCGGCCACCACCAACGTGGCGGGCAGGTCGCGCGCGACTTCCTCGGCGTGACTCGGACCCGAAAGCGCCGTAACCGGACAATCGCCCGATGTCTCATGGATGACTTCGTGCATGCACTGCAGCGTGTCGTTTTCGATGCCCTTGGCCACACTGACCCGGATGGCGTCATCCGGAAGCGTCAGCGAGGACGTCACGGCTCGCATGGCGTGCGACGGCACGGCCAGCACCACCATCTCCGCGTCGGTGGCGGGTTCCAGTGACACCTCAATGGATTCCGGTAGAGAGATGTCTTTCAGGAACAAGGGACTGCGCCGCGTCTCGCGCAAGGCGTCCGGACCGTCCTCTTCCCGGCACCACAGGCGCACCGCGTGCTTCTTCAACGCCAGCAACCGTGCCAGCGCCAATCCCCAGCTTCCTGCTCCGACTACTTGTATACGCATGGTGTGTTCCTCCCGGAGGACGCGGAAATGGGGACAGTCCCGTCTCGCTCGGGGACTCGCTCGCTTGGTACAGTCCCCATTTCCACTCGCTCGCCTGGTAAACCCGTTCTCTCTCTGGCGGTCAGCCTTTGTCCTTGAACCGATAGAGTCGCAACATGCTCGGTTCGGGCAAGTCGCCCTCTCGCGCACGGTCACGATTGGGTCCCAACGTCTCCCACCGGACCATGTACCGGACCTTCGCTTGCCCAGAGCTGCCCGTGTCGCCACGCCAGTTCACGCGCATGCCCGGAAACGTCGATTCCAGTTTGCCCACGCCGCCCGGCCGGGTCGGTTTCCGCTTCATCTTGCCCACAGGCCGCAGCGTATCCGGGTCCAACCGCCAGGTTCCGCTCCCGTACTCAATGTGCCAGTAATCCTGCGCCAACGAGCCGTCCGGTTCAACCGTGACACTGCCCGCGCGCATCTCGTTCGCGATACTGCCTCCGCCCGAAAACTCCCACCGGTACTCCCAGTCGGTCATCCGGTGAATCACCCACGAGCCGTCTTCCAGCCGCGCGTTGTAGACCTGGGTGTTCCCGTCCCCATCGTGTTTGTGGTAGCTGAGCACGGGCCGCGCTTTGTGGTCGAAGGCCATGCGCAGGTTGCTGTTGATCGCGCCGCCTCCCGCGGGTACCGGGTCCACCACCGCCCCGCTGGTGATAGTGATGGGCAACTCCAACGGCGTACCCGCGCTCGTCTCCCAATGGACAAGATCGCGGCTGCGCGCATAGCTGATGTCGTGATTGGTGGCGCAGTCGGGCGTGTCCCGCCAGATCCAAGCCAAGTGGAACCAGCCATCGGGCCCTTTCCGAGGCGCGCCGGTGGGATAGGCGTTCATCTTACCCTCGCCCGACAGAATCGGTGTGTCCAGGAACCGTCGCCAGGCCCGCGCCTCGTGGTCGTACATGTTGTAGATGCGTACGCCATTCCCGCTCTTTCCGTCGCGATACAGAAACATGAACTCGTTGGCCGCTCCGCGGAAGAACACCGGGTACGTGCATCGGTCTTCGTCACGGCCAACCATCGCCTCAACGCGCTCGAAGGTCCGCGCGTCGCCCGGCGCCGTGGTTCGGAAGTACAACAACGGCGCGCAGTGCATGTTGCCCGTCAGGTGCAGATGCCCGGTATCGTCCACGGCCATGGTGATGTAGTTGTGGCTGTCCCAACCGATGTGCGACGGCAGTTCAACGAAATCCCAGTCCTCGGACCCCAGCGCGCGTTGAGCCACCGCCATCTGCCGGTCGGCGTTGTAGAACGCCACGAATTGCCGTCCATTGTGGGTCAATAGACAAAACCCTACCGGGTGTCCGGACCACACCGGCGCAATATCGAGTTGCTCCTCCATCAGAATCTCGCCGCCCGCGGGCGCCGCGGCGGACATCAACCCCGCCACGGGCACGAGTGCCATACACAGAGAACGCGACATGAAACCTCTCACTCTGCGTTGATTCCTTTCTGGATGGTCCGACGTTCCGCCGTCGACGTTGCCTCAGAGATACGTGCTCAGGCGGGACTCGAAAAACGACCGCGTAGCCGCCAGGCCCGTAGGGATGTCCGTGACGGGCGCCCAATCGACGTACTTCGAGATGCGCGCGTTCGAAATGGCCACGTCACCCACGTCGAGATTCACCCAACTCTCCGGCCAGGGCACATGGGTGATGGCCCCGTTTCCGAAGGTCTCGACAATCATGTTCGCGAAGTCCGTGATGGTGTGGCCGCCATTTCCCGCGGCGAACAGCGTCTCCCCATGGGTGGCGGGGCTTGCCGCAACCTTCAGCAGAGCGTCCACGCAGTCGTCGACGAAAAGCACGTTGCGCCGCTGGGCCCCTTCGCCGTAGATGGTCAGGCTCTTGCCCTGAAGGGCGAGTCCGATAAAGAAGTTCAATACCCCGCCGTCACTACTCTTGATGTTGGCACGCGGTCCAAATATGTTGGCCAACCGAACCACGCTGGTCTTCAGCCCGTGAACCCGGTGGTAGACCAGATGGTACTTCTCGGCCACGCTCTTGTTCGCCGAATAGATGTCGTGGGGAAACTCGGGATGCAACTCGTCGATCGGTTCCTGCACCATCGTGCCGCACTGCGTGCTCGTGCCCACGTACACCACGCGCGCCTGCGGATTGTCCTGGCGCACTGCCTCCAACACGTTCATCGCGCCCCGGCAGTTGATGTCGATGTCCAGGAAAGGATCGCGAATCGAGTAGGTATGCGACGTGTGGCCCGCCAGATTGAATACGATGTCGTGCTCGGCAATGGTGCGCCGGACCAGGTTGAAGTCGCGAACATCGTTGATGATGACGCGGATTTGCTCACTGTGCCCGTCCACGTTCGCAACATTGCCGCCCCCGTGGTCCATCAACGAGTCGTAGACGGACACGGACGCGCCCAGCTCGGCGCAACGGATCGCCAGGTTGCTGCCGATGAATCCCAGTCCGCCCAGCACCAGCACGCGCCGGCCCGCACAGAAATCCTGTAGTGTCTGTTGCACGCGTTTCCTCCGACACATCTCCTGAATCGCTCACAGCATACATCAGTCGAGGCGCCCGTGACCAGACACGGAAGAAGCCTCATTGATGGGATGCGAAAACGGGTGTACAATCCCACTCGCGTTCGCCCACGAAGTGGACGAACGGTCGTTCGATACGATGATTGACCGCCGGACCAAATCGCTAGGGAGTGTGTTCTCATGGCAGTCCTTGACACTGCGCGCCATTCGGAGATTGACCTCGGCCAATACGACTGGCATACCGAGCCCACGGCGCACACGCACGCCTTCCTGGCCGCTGCCCGCCAGCGAATGGCAGAGAACCTCGATAGCCCCCGCCGCGACAACATGATGCGCGCCTTCTTCGAACGCTACGCCGGTGAACCCTTTTCGCGCAGGTACGCCCTGTCCATGGCCTATGCCCTCGAGAACGAGCCGGTGTATGTCAACGACGACGAGCGCCTTTGCGGCATGGTCTACCAGATTCGCGGCGGCCACGCGTCGTTCTGGGCGGATCCCGAGACATGCCCCGAGTGGTCTGAGTACTGTGCCACCAACAAGATCGCTGCCCGTGTGGAATCGGAGATCGCAGATCCTCTGGCCCGCACCGGCGGCGCGCCGGGGCACGTTGGCTGGCGCTGGGACCGTATCCTGAGTGGCGGCGTGTCGGCCCTGCTCGACAAACTGCGTGCCGCTCTCGAAACCGCCCCGGATGACAAAGCCCGCGCGTTCTATGAAGGCGCCATCGCCCTATGGGAGAGCGCGCTGCGGTGGAACGACCGGCACGTGGCGGAACTGGAGCGCCGTGCCGCGGACGCCACGGGACCCGAACGCGAACGGTTCGAGCGGCTTGCCGCCATTTGCCGCCGCGTACCCCGCGAACCCGCCTGCGGGTTCCACGAAGCCCTGCAGAGTTTCCATATGCAGCACCTCGTCGTCATGTTCGAGAATCCTTACGGCGGCAACGGACCCGGCTGCATGGACCGCTTGCTTTGGCCCTACCTGAAGGCGGACCTGGATGCCGGCGTCCTGACCCTGCAGGATGCACGCGAGCTTGTCGATGAACTGTTCATCCGGTTCGAGGAGCGTCTCTTCCCCGGCGACGGTTGGGTCGAAGCAATCACCGTCGGCGGCCGGGCAGGACCGGGTGAAGAATCGCCGAACCCGCTGACCTACATGTTCATCGAGGCCATCCGTGACCTTGAGATCGTCCACCCGTCCGTCTACGTCCGTCTCAGTCCGGACGGTCCCGGCGACCTGCTGGATTTGTCCGTCGACTACCTGTTGAACGGCGCAAACCGCGCCCAGGTCTACAACGACGCCGCGTGCCTGCCCGCCATCGAAGCCGGGGGCGTGGATGCCGCGGATTCCCGCGACTACATGGCCGGCGGATGCATGGAAATCTCGCCCCAGGGCATGCACAGCGACATGAACTTCGTCGCCATGCACAACGCCGCCGAACTGTTCGAGCGGGTCCTCATGGGTACCGGCGAAGGAGACAGCGCCGGCAGCTTGGCGGCATTCCGGGACTTCGACACCTTCTATGCCGCCTTCGAGGCCGAATTGGCCCAATTCTACCCTGAAATGGTCCGTTCATTGGACATAGCGCGCGAAGGATTCGCACAACTACGCCCGTGCTACCTCCTGTCAAGCCTCGTCGACGACTGCATCGGGAGGGGCCGCGAACAGTTGGACGGCGGCGCACGGTACAACGACTACGGCGTGTCCGTTCTCGGGTCGACCACGATCGCGGACTCCTTGACCGCCATCAAGCGGGCCGTTTTCGACGAAGCCTTCGTATCCGCAAGCGATCTGCTCAAAGCGCTCCGCACCGACTACGAAGGGTGCGAAGATCTGCGCGCGCGTCTGACCGCCATTCCCAAGTACGGGTCGGAAGACCCGGACGCCGACGCCATGTGCGGCCGCGTTGTCGCGTCCGTGTGCCACGCCATGCGGACGCCGCGCAACGCCCTCGGCGGCGCGCTCAAACCTATGATGTTCAACTTCGTGTGGACCCCGGAGGCCAGCGAGAGCCTTGCCGCCCGCGCCGACGGATCACGCCAGGGGGACCTCATCGGCCACGGCCTCACACCCCAGCGCACGGGCATGACCAAGGGCTTGTCCGCCGCCATCAACTCCTCCTGCTCCCTCGATTGGTCCCCGGTCAACGGGGGCGCCACCTCCATGTGGGATATGGACAGCAGTTGGATCAACCATGGGGTACTCAAGGGAATGCTCAACGTGTTCCTGGCGGGCGGCGGCATGATTTTCCAGGGGAACATGACGAGCGTTGCCGACCTCGAAGATGCCTTGGAGCGTCCGGAGCGGCACCCTCACCTCACCGTGCGTGTCGGCGGCTACTCGGCCCGGTTCACGGCCCTCGGCCCCGTCCTCCAGCAGGAGATCATCAACCGGTACCGCCATTCAGCATAAGGGGGCGGAGAAGCGAAAAGCCGGGGATCTCTTCGCGGTCTGCGCGTGGTGAGGCGGTACTTCTTCACGCTTCGGTTGGCCGCAGTCCGGCACCTCGCGTGCAGCGCTCTCAGTGAACGCCGAGAACAGGAGCGAAAACGCCGGGACTGACCCCAGCGAGCGTAGCGAGACGGGTCTGTCCCTGGCCTTTTCGCGGGCTTCGCAAACAACTTGCGGACTTCTTCAACAGCCCGGCCGATCCCAGCGAGCGCAACGATCCACGACTGTCCCAGGCATTTTCGACGCCCTCAACTCCGGAGCATGCCTCAGCGAGTCCGCGCAGGCCGCTGGACCGGTCCGGCTTCAACGCCGCGCGGCGACACCTGCATGAATCGCATGGCGCCGTCGATACCGGCCGGGGTCATGGTGAGGCCCGTGTCGCCCCACGGGACCTCGTCTTCGTCCTTCTTGTTGGCTCGGTGGTAGTGGCCGAACAAGATGTGGTCGAGGGGGTCGTCGACAAACAGGATCAACTGGGTGCGCATCCCCATGTCCATCGCGAACCGGTGCGTGAACCCGATGGACCATCGAACCGACTTAATCTCACGCCGCAACAGTTGCAGGTCCGCAATCTGCGTGTCCAGATCGTCGGCGATTCGGTAATCCTTCGTGTCAAACGCCAGATACCCGTCCAGCCCGAACCGGAACGCGTACGCCCGCGGTCCAAACACCCTTTCGTAATGGTCCGACTGACGGTCGTGATTGCCCGGACACACAAAGGTCGGCACAGTGCAGGCGTCCATAAGCCCCAGCAACGACCGGAAGTGGTCCATCTCCCCATTCTCGGTCACGTCCCCCGTGATGAGAACAAACGCCGGTTCGGCCTCGTTGATGGCGTCGATCACGGCGGTCATGATGTCTTCCGACGCCCGCGGATGCCGGTCCGACCCGACGTGCGTGTCGGTGAGATGAGCGAAGGTGTAGGTCTTGGGAAACTCCTTGCGCACGTATACGGCCCGGACATTCACATCCTTCCGCCCGTCCGCGTCGGCTTCGAGCGAATACGCCCCGGGCGCCGCCGTCTTCGCCACCGAGCATCGCGCCCGCACGAATCCGCCAGGAAGGCCATCGGTCCATTCTACGTCGAGGGCCCGTGCCGCCCCTTCCGATGTGAGGCGGAGAGACGCGCGTTCCGTCAGCAGGGCATCAAACGGTTCCCCGGGCGCGACGATGACGGGCACGCCGTTGTTCGGCGTCACGATAACGTCCAGGGCACCATTGGGTCCGCGCGCGCCCGCGGACGCGGCTCCAAGAGCCAGGATGATGAATGCAACTGCCCGCTTCACTTGCTTCTCTCCGGTCGCCACGCGGGCGCCAAGTCGGGACCGGCGTGGTCCGTCAATTGCCTGACATCGCCCCCGGCCAGGTCAACCACGAAAAGTTCCGGATCGCCCGTCCGGTTCGACACGAAAGCCATGGCCTCGCCATTCGGTGAGTACGTCGGCGCCCAGTGGTCGCCCACCGTGTCGGCCATCACCGGTGTCACGAGCAGCCGTTCCGGATCGACGCTGAAGATGCCCCGCCGCCCACTCCGAAACGATTCGAAAGCAATCCTCTTGCCGTCAGGCGACCACACGGGATTCCAGTCCGCGGCGTGATGGTTTGACACGTCGATAACGATCCGACGCGCAAACAGAAGAACGAAGATCTCCCGGTCGCCGCCGTCGTTCGACTCGTACGCCAGGCCCATGCCGCTGGGATGCGGTCGAGGCGCCCACTCCACGTACGACCCGGCCGCGGAACGGTCCGGAAGCAGCGCCGTCGCCTCGTCCGATGTGACGGAGAACAGTTCGGTCGCGATTCCGCCCTTGCGTGGAATTCTGCCAATAGCAACGACTTGATCGTTACCGACCCATGCGGGAGACGACAGCCCCGCGAGTTCGCCGCCCCACCGGGCTTCGGCCTTGGTCGCCACATCGTAGACCACGATGTGTTCGGCCGGGGGTTCCCCGGCGGTGTAGGCGATGCGGGTTCCGTCCGGCGACCACACCGGCTGCCGGTTCCATTCGTTCGCATGCTCGGGCCCGGCCGGATTCGATCCGTCCGCATCCACGATCCGCACGCGAAGGCCGCCGTCCTTGGCCGTGGTGTAGGCGATCCGGTTACCATCGGGAGACCAGGCGGGGGCGCCGTCGCGCACGCCCGATCCCACACGCGCCACGTCTCCCGTGGCCACGTCGATCACGCACACGCAGAGATCTTCCTGCTCCGTGCCCGACACGAAAGCCACGTGCTCCGAAGGGGTTGCGAGCGCCAGTAGCGCCACGCTCAACAGTGTAAGTGGGCTCATGGAGACATTCTAGCATGTCGATTCACTTGGGTTCGAGGGCGCTCCCAGCCGGACACCGCAGGCCTCCAGATCGGAAGCGTAGTTTGTTGACAGGTTCTCAGACCTTATGATACTGTTACTGTTAGGGTTATGTCTGGGGCGAAGTGTGT
The DNA here is from genome assembly GCA_024231375.1 of bacterium. Next base: position 8,521 of record JAAEQP010000419.1, read on the forward strand.
CGGGCGATGGTGCGCGGCGTACCGTGTGCTCGGCCTACAGACCATCAGAGGAACTGGGAAGATGAAAGACATCAGCTCTACCCGAGGGTTCACACTGATCGAACTGCTGGTGGTCATTACAATCATCGGGATTCTGGCAGCGCTGCTGCTACCCGCTCTGGCCCGCGCCCGGGAAGCCGCGCGACGGGCGAGTTGCTCCAGCAACTTGAAGCAGATGGGCCTGGTGTTCGTCATGTACGCCAACGAACATGGCGACATGTTGCCCCCAGGCGATCCCAACAACTACTGGGGCGACCCCAACTACATCAACTTCAGTCTGGGTACCACGACCGGCACGGGCACCGATCCGGGCTACGGGGTAGATCACCCTCAGTTAATCCGTAATAGCTGGATCTTCAACGCCCGTTCCGTGTATCCCGAGTACCTCGAAGATTTGAGGGTCCTCGTGTGCCCCTCCTCGAGCTTCGAAGACCAGTCCGACCCCGAACGGTGGTACATGGACGAGACCTTCGCGCCCGAGTACATCAACCGGGATGCCTTCACGAATCCGGAAGATGATCAAGCCTTCATGTACCTCTTGGGCCTCACGCCCGACCCCGAATGCGTGACTAGCCAGATGTACACCTATTTCCCCTTTGCCGCCGTCACCGAAGAACACGGCGTATTCATGTGGGACGAGTTGTGCCGGCGCATGTCGCTGGGTGACGTCAACTTCATGAGCGAAGCCCTTCTTACATTCGAGGGGCTTCATGCTCCGGGCCGCAGCGACACGTTCCCCCGGTTACGCGTGGGCGTGAGCCGCGCGTTCATCCGCGACATCAACGATCCGGCCGCCTCGGCCTTGTCCGACTCGCGGGTCCCCGTGCTGTTCGACAGCACCGCACAGAAACGCCGTTCGGTCCTGAATCACACCTACGGCGGCAACATCCTGTTTCTCGATGGGCACGTGGAGTTCCGCAAACATCCGGACAAGCTATACAGATTGCCCTACACCATGACCTTTATCGAGAACATGCGCACCAACACGTACGACAACAATCCGCTCATAAACGTGCCGCCGTGGTGCGGCAACCGGCTTCCAGGCACGCCTTGGGAGCCGCGGTATGATTACTATCCCGACGATGCGCGGTACATCGACCTGCCGTTCATCCGGGAGCCCAACCCCTAGAACAGCCGCGCCGTGCGCGTGGCAATCCGCGGTACGCAACGCTCGAAGGAGAGTACAATCAGCCATGGATCGATTCAGGAAACAACTCATTGCGGGATGCTGCGCGCTTGTTGCATTCGGGCTTCTCGCCACTGACGCGGCCGCGTGGGGTCCGCGTACCCGCCGCGCCATCACCATGACCGCGGTTCAAATGCTGCGGCGGCAGATGCCCAATGCCTTCAAGATGGGCGAGCAGAGCTTCGAAGCCGACCTCCTCCGCGGAGCGGTGGCCGGGCCGTCCGTGCTCAGGAACGGAGGCGAATTCGATGGTGTGAAACAGGCAGCCAACTACATTGGCACAGAGATTCAGCTTCTCCGGCAGGCCAAACAGTACGGCACGGGACATCACTTCTGCTACCGCATGGGCGTGCTGGCTTCGCTCGCGTCGGAGACGATTCTCCCGTACGGATGCGACAAGGATGCCGCGTGCCGCACACTCCTCGAGCGGATGAATCTGGACATCGACGAACATGTCACCGAGTTCCAATTCGATCCGGAGCAGGAGGCCCTCGACTACATCACCAACCCCGCGGAGTATCTTGAGAAGGCGCTCGCCCTCTATTCGGATGCCCGGTACCTCATCAGGACCGACTATGAAGAAGGACGTGGCTACCGGGGGTACCTTGGCAAAGGCGCGGAATCCCTGTTTGGACGGTCCATCGAGACCTCGGCCGATGTGTGGTATACGGTGCTTCGGACGAAAGGCGACAAGCGCGACGTGAAGCCTTCCGACACAGCCCTCACGTGGTACTTCGTGGACGCCGTCGAATACAACCTCGAGGTCCGGCGCGACATGACGCGGGCGCTGGCGGCCTATACCCATTTCGCCAACTTGAATCCCGGCATTCTGGCCGCGTTCGAACAGGTGGGGGACGCGTTCTACGCCTTCGGCGAGAAAGAACGTGGTGTCCGCGAATGGCAGTTGTCCCTGACCGTGTCGGGGTCCGAACGGCCGCGCATCATGAAGAAACTGGCTGACCACTACCTCAACAAGGGCAAGGGCCTCATGATGTCGGTCGGCCAACCGGGCGCCTCGAAGACGGCCCTGGACGAGGCCAAACGAAATTTCGAACTGGCTTTCCAGTACGACCAGAACAGCAACGAGGCGGAAACCCTCATCAAGGAAGCCCGCGAAGCCATCGCGCTGCGCGAAGAACGCCGCGACATGACCGCCAGCTTCATCGCCAGCGCCGAGAAGGTCGCCAATCAAGCCAAGGATGCCGAAGAACGCCGGGCCTGGGAGCAAGCCATGGCCCTGTACGGCAAAGCGCGCAGCGTCTACGAGAAGGTCGACGACGAATTCGAGGATTACAAGCGCATCGCCGACCAGGGTGCCTCAAGCTGTCTGCAGAATGTTTCCAACATCCGCGAGGCCCTGGTGGAAGACGCGCACAACCTCATCGCCAAGGGTGACGAGGCGGTGGCGGATAGCGAGTTCGACAAAGCCAAGGAACTCTACGCCAGCGTCGGGTCGCTCCTGAAGCAGCTTCCCGAGGACGAAACCACCAAGCTGCTGCGCGAGGAGTCCGAGGACCGGATCAAGAAGGCCGACGACCAGCGCGAGCGCTGGGAGGCCGCGCAGAAGCGGAAGAGGGAGCGGGAGCAGAAGCTCAAAGAACAGCAGCAGTTGGGCAACAATCGCCCAGCGGCTCCCAGCGCCAGCTAGGAAAGCTGTCCGATACAAACAAACCGCGCGCCCGCCTCGACGTTTCGAGGCGGGCGCGTTTTCTGTCTGGGCAAATCGGGCTGATTGGGCCCGCGGTCAGGACTTGGCGATGTCGGCGAATTGGGCCGCCACTTCAACCTTCCGGATCTTGCCGGTGGCCGTCTTGGGCAATTCCTCCACAAACCGAACGTGCCGGGGACACTTGTAACCCGCCAGAGTCTCGCGGCAGTGGGCCATGACCTGCTCCTCGTCGAGCGTGTGGCCTTCCGCCACCTTTATCACCGCCAGAATCTCCTGGCCCCAGCGCTCTTCCTCGATCCCCACGACGCAGCATTCCTCGACACCCGCCAGCTTGGAGATGGCGTTTTCGACCTGCTGCGGATACACGTTCTGGCCGCCACGGATGATCATGTCCTTCACACGACCCACGATGTACAGGTATCCGTCTTCGTCGAACCGGCCCTGATCGCCCGTGCGCAGCCAGCCGCCCTGCAACACATCCTTGGTCGCCTCCGGATTCTTGTAGTACCCCTTCATCACCGCGGGGCCGCTCACCAGGATCTCGCCGACCTCGCCAATGGGCACGTCCACGCCGTCCTCGCCGACGATGCGAATACCGGTGTAACGCAGGGGGCAGCCCACCGAGTTCCATTTGATGGGGTCGCGATAGTCGGCCCCTGCGCTGGCGCACGTGGCTTCGCTCAACCCGTACCCCATGATAAGCGGTTTCTTCAGAACGCGCTGGACGTCCTTATAGGTCTCGTCCGGCATCGGTGCCGCGCCCGACACGAAGAACCGTATGGAACTCACATCGTAGTCGGCGGCTTTCGGCATCCGGCACATCACATTGTAGATAGTGGGCACGGCGCTCATGATGGTGGCGCGATGCTTCTCGATCATGGGCACAATCGTGAAGGGGTTGAACTTCTTGGTCAGAATGACCGTGGCCCCGGCCGTAATCGGAGCCAACAGACTCACCACCTGCGAATTCACATGGAACAAAGGCAGGACCAGCAAAAAGCGGTCAGTCTCGCCCATGGCCGTGAGCCGGGTGAGCATACGTGCGTTCGCGATGTAGTTCCGGTGCGTCAATTCCACACCCTTCGGCTGCCCCGTCGTCCCCGACGTGTAGATCAGCGCGGCATCGTCCTCGTCCGAGACCGCAGGCTCGGGGATAGCGTCGACCGGCTCAAGAAATGCCGAGAACGGTTCAGCACCTTCCGCGCTCGTCTCGGGACCGTCCCCAAGAACGAACACATGCTTCACCTTGGGCAGGATTGTCTTGAGTTGCGGCAGAAACGCGGCGAATTGGGGCACGATGACCAGTGTTTCCGCATCGGAATCATTGGCGATGTACGCAATCTCGTCCGGCTTCAAGAGAGGATTGACAGGCACGAGCACGGCGCCAATACGCCCTGCGCCCAGGAAGCAGTAGAGGAACTCCATGCAGTTCCCCATGAGCAGGAGGATCTTGTCGCCCTTGCCCACACCTCGTGCCGACAGGTTCATCGCGAAGCGTGCCGCGTTCTCGCGGACCTCCGCGTACGTGTGCTCCTCGTCGTCACACACGATCAGCGTTCTGGCGCCACATTCTTCGGCGCGGATATCAAGCAATTGCGTAATTGTCACGGTACCATAGCTCCCACTATCCTACTTCCGGCCCCGGCCGCCCCAACCGGTCCGTCAGGTCGTCACAAAAGAGAAAAAGGTGGCTGAGGTTACCACATGGCGCGGCACCTCCACCACCTTGGCTTGAATGGTTAATCCCTACATTCCACCGCCGCTGATTTGCTGAATCATGCCCAACATGGGCACGAACAGCGCCAACACCGCCAGCAGCACGATCCCACCGACCAAGATCGTCAGCACCGGCTGAATCATGTCGCCCAAACCAGCCAGGGCAATATTCACTTCCTCTTCATACGTGTCGGCGATGTGCTCCGAAATCTGGTCTAGTTGCCCCGATTCCTCGCCCGTCACGAGCATGTCCGTAACGACGGGCGGGATGACACCCGGGGCTTGGCGCAACGGTTCCTCGATGCCCTCGCCCTGTTCAACCGAGTCGCGCATCTGCTGCAGCACCTGCGCTACGGCCCGGTTGTGAATGGCCGCGCGGACCAAATCCAGCGTCACCATCATGGAAAGGCCGCTACGCAACAGCAGCGCCAGCGAACGAGTGAACTCGACCACGGCATACTTCCGCAGGATGCCCGGGCCCAGCTTCGGAATGCGCAATTTGATCCGGTCAATGCGCAGGCGATTCAGGGGGCTGCTATTCACCCAGAACTTGAACAGCGCTACACCGCCCACCACGACAATGACCAAGCCAATCCAGAAGGGCAAGCTGGCGAAGAACTTCACACTATCGATGAACAACTGCGTGGTATAAGGCAAGTCGCCGCCGATCTGTTTGAAGATGTCCTCGAACTGGGGAATCACCACCCACGCCATCAGCAACATGACACCCACACACGCCGCGACCAGGATCACGGGGTAGTACATGGCGCGCCGGACGGACTTGCCCAGCAGCTCACGGCGTTCCCAATAGACCACCTGCCGCTTCAGGACCTCAACGAGCGTGCCGCTTGCCTCACTGGCCTTCACCAAGCTGATGAAGACGGTGTCGAAGTACTTCGGGTGCCGCTCGAATGCCTGCCATAGCGCGTTACCGGCCTCGACATAGACAGCAATATCCCGCACCAGGTTGCGAATCCCCGCCCGCTCGCCTCGGTCGGCGAGCGTCTCCAGCGTCCGGAGCAGCGGCGTACCGGCCTCCAGCATCATGATGAGCTGGCGCAGGAACGAGATGACCTCTTCGCGGCTGACACTGGTTACCGACAGGAAACCCGGATCCTTGGCCGGAGCCGTTGTGTCCACGCCGGCGGTAGCGGCTTCATGCTCGCTGACGAGTTCTTCGATGGGCTTGGCAACAGGTTTCCGGGAGGCGCGTTTCTTGGTGGTCGCGCGACGCACCCGCTTGACGCCTCCTCCGCCTGCCGACTTATCAGCCTTTGTGGGCATGGTCGTCTCCCTTCCTTCTGTCCATTCGGACACTGCCTTGCGCGCCCCGTCTCCCGCGACCCCTGACGCGCAGATTCAAGACAGGGCCGGTTCAGCTCTCGTGCTTGCGCACCTCACTCCAAAACCGGATTTCCGGTTGGCCGTCTTCGTCGAAACACACCACCGCCTCCGCGGACGCACGTCCCAGAATCCGGGGGCTGTCGATGACCGATACCTCGACGCTGCTCGTGATACGGAAACAGCGGGACTCGAAACACAGGGCCGCGGGCAGCGCCTCCGGCGTATCGGGATTCGGCCGAACGTTGAACGTCGCGGCCGGTTTGCCCGCTGCCGCGACCAGATCGCCTACGCTGGCGAACGGGCGCGCTGCCACCACCTTGGCCGCGGTCTCGGCGTCGACCCCAAGCACGGCCGCGAGTACCGCTTCCGACGCGGTGTTCACGTTGATGTACTGGCTCGGATTCTCCCGGTCCCCGACACTGTATACAGTCAGCAAGTCCTCGCCAATGGCGGCCAGCGTCTCTGCATCCACCAAGTTGCGCGTCACAAGTTCGTCCACACTCGTGAACCAGATCCGGCCCTCGCCGCTGCCGTCTTCCCGGGGGAGGGCCTGCCGGATGAGGCGGGCCGTCCGCCCGTCTTCGCCGAACAGGCCGCGCAGCACGCGCGTCGGTGCGTGATTGAGATTCACGCGGGCGCATTCGTCGCTAATGGTGACCGTGACCACGCTCTCGGCCCGCCGGTCCGCGGTATACCCCGCTCCCTGTCCTTTGATCGTCCGGTACGCCGGAAGCCGTACTTCCAACGCCTGCCCGAGCAACGGCGCCACGTCCCCGCTCTTCAGGGAGGCGCCGATCTGGGCCATGGCCGCCTCAATGCCGCCCCGGGCAGCGGTCCGGGCAACCACCTTGCCGGTCTCGCCGCGCGACTGCATCTGCTCAAGCGCCATATACCGCAGCCACGCCGTGCCCAAGGCCACGAAGATGGCCAGAAGGCCCAGCGCCACCAGCAGGGCGAACCCGCCGTTCCGTCTCCGGGTCGTCGCGGGTCGAAGGATCATCCGTGGCTCAGATCGTTCCATGACAGTCCTTTACTCCACAAGGATGGGAAATACCGCCCACCGCGACACCTGGTCGCGGGTCGGATTGTCCGGGTCGGCCAGAGTGATGCTCACACGCACGGCCTTCGGAAGTACGGGGCTTTCCCAATGGTCCACCCATCCCTCCTCTGTGCCTGCGTTGTACTCAATTTCCATACCGACCACACCCTTCGCTACCGTGACGGGGTACTCACCGACATCGTATTCGTCGCTGAGTTTGTAGCTCACACGCTGGAGGGTGCGGTCGTCGCCCAAGCCATACCGCACCAATCCGCCGAGCGTCCGTCCCTGGGCTGTGGGTGCGGCCACCGGAAACACAACCTCGTCCCGGTCGTCGACCGTGAACCCCACAAGACACGTATCCTCTCCCACCAGCGCCGTCGAAATGATGGCCGAAAAATCCTTGCGCATGCCTTCGAGAATGTTGTCCGCCACACGATCGCGGTCGATCTTGTGCTTCACGTCGCTCCAGCGGCCCATCATCTGCGCAAAGGTCACGGCGCCGAGAGACGAAAGAACGCCCAGGATACCGATAACCACCAGCAACTCAAGGAGCGTGAAACCCGAACGGTGCCCTGTCAACTTCATGCCGCGTCCTCCAGTCGCGCCTGGGGCAGCACGGACGTCAGGCAGAACCGGCGCTGACGGCCCGACTCCTGCCACCGCACCACCACCGTGACCTCCAGATAAGCGGCCTCGGCCTCGGGTTTCATGGCGTACGCTTCCCAAGTGAATTTACGGAAGAAGTCCGTCTCGCGTTGGGCGTTCCGTGCGTCCTCAGGCATCGTGGATGGAACGACGAAGCCGCGGCTGTTGCCGGCGACGCGTCCGAGTTGCCCCGGAGTCCGCGAAGCCACGTCCGACCAGTCGTATGCAGTGGGGTTGGCCTGAATGTCGGCAAGCCGCTCTTCGGCCAACGATGCGGATACAAGCTCGGAACGGCTCGCCGTGCCAAGCACCAGGCTGTTGTAGAAGAGGGACACGAAAATCGTGATGGCGACTCCCAGGATACTGAGCGCCACGATCACCTCAAGAAGGGTGAATCCCCCGACGTGCAACTGCCTCTCATTGTCGCGGAACCGGTGTCTCCGACCCAATTGGCCGTTCTCCTTCTACCACATTCCGAGTTGTGGCGCGCAAAGTCAGGCCCATGCCGCAAAAAGTGACGATAATGCGAAAAGGAAAGCCCACCAACCACCGCCACGAGCCAGCTCTCACCACCCTCGAAATCGGCCTACCGCTCCCCTTTTGATGTACATCCTAGCCCGAAGGTCAACAGTAAGTCAATGCTTTTTCCGTGCGGAAAGTTCCCGTTCGTCGTGAGATAGGGAGATTCCGCCAGCGCAATGGCGGTCAGTTGCGCCCCGATTTGCCGTATGCTAGCATGCATACGTCCCTAACCTCGAAAGGAGCCGACATGCGTGTTCTAACTTCCTCACTACTCGTTCTTTGCGTTGTGCTCGCCGGATGCGCCACCTCGCCGGCCACCGCGGGCGCCGCGATAGACTCGGGTGTGCGTATCACCAAACAGGATGCGGCGGACGCCCTCGACGTGTTCATCGGCGGTCAGCACTTCACCACATACCACTACTCCAACGAGAACAAGAAGCCGTTCTTGTGGCCCGTGCTTGGCGAGGATGGCGTGCCGGTGACCCGCAGTTGGCCCATGGGCGAAGCCGAGGACAAGACTGACCACCCCCACCACAAGTCGCTATGGTCGGCCTACGGCGATCTGAATGGCGTCGACTGTTGGGGCGAGGGAAGCAAGTCGGGCAGTCAGGTTAGCGGCAAACCCGAGTTTGGCTCGGGCGCGGATTCGGGCTGGATCAAAGTCAGCAATTCGTGGCGAAGCCTGGAAGGGAAACAGGTCCTTGCTGAGGCACGCGAATATACCTTCCACAACAGCCCGGCCAATGCGCGTGCCCTCGATGTGAAGGTGACCTTCACCGCCACCGACGGCGACGTGCTGTTCAAAGACACAAAAGAAGGCGGCATTGTTGCGTTCCGTATTCGCGACCAGATCCGCGCCGACCGCAAAGGCACCATCACCATCGCAACCGGCGCCCAAGGCGAGTCAAAATGCTGGGGCAAGCCTTCGCCGTGGTGCGACTACTCGGGCCCCCTCGAGGACGGCAAGGTCCGCGGGATCGCGGTGTTCGATCATCCCACGAACCTGCGTCATCCCTCGCGTTGGCACGTGCGCAACTACGGGCTTCTGGGCGCCAACTGCTTCGGCCTTTCCTACTTCACCAAGAACGAAGACAAGCCGCAGAACGGCGACTACACCCTCAAGGCCGGCGAAACGCTGACGTTCAATTACCGCGTGTTGATTCACTCCGGCGATGTGAACGCTGCCGACGTGGCGGGACAGTACGCGAAATACGCCAAGTAGAGTCCCGGCCCAAGGCCGTGTGAGTTCAGACGTACTTGTGTCCCGGCTGGATCGTCAGGATGACTGGCGCCCCGGCCGGGACGCTTTCTTGTGGCCCGCGCCGGAGACTGCGGCGCCGTTGAAGAACTCGCACTCATTCACGCTTCGGTCGGCCGCAGTCCGGCGCCTCGTGTGCAGCGCTCTCAGAGAACGCCGTGAACGGGAGCGAAGGCGCCGGGACTGACCAGCGAGCGTAGCGAGGCGGGTCTGCCCTCGCCTTTTCGCGGGCTTCGTGGACAACTTGCGGACCTTCTCAACAGTGCCGCTGAGGAGCGGTCGAAGAAGTCACATACATGCCCATCAGAACAGAAGCGACAAACG
>JAAEQP010000420.1 GCA_024231375.1 bacterium
CCGGGTTCTCCTCTGTTTCCCTTCGCGCCGTTTTTTTGTGCTTTCCAGGGATGCAAAACGTCCGGGCTACGCACCCCAGATGCGGGGCATGCGTGTGGGTTCGCGCTGAAGTTCGGCCTGCATAAACTTGTGCAGCACCCGCCCTTTCAAGGGCACGGACGCAGGGTCATCCCAGAGATTATTGACCTCGCAGGGATCTTCGCGCAGGTCGAAGAGTTCGCCCTGATCGGTGTGGCGGTAGAGGGTAAGCTTGTAGCGTTCGTCCGCGTAGGTGCGGGCGTGGAGGCGAGTCGGTTCGTGGCGGTTCTCCACGATGATGTGGTCGCGGGCCGCGTCTTCCGCGCCGCACCAGGTGTCCCACTGGTCGGCACCCTGCATGATGCCAGGGACGTCGATGTCCGCGGCACGGAGCGCCGTGGAGGGGAAATCGATGTTTGACTGCAGGGCGGACGACACCACTCCCGCGGGCAGCGTACCAGGCATCCGGGCAAGCATGGGTATCTTGACCATGTCTTCGTAGTGGAAGGCACCTTTGGCGATGAGGCCGTGTTGCCCGAGAAAATGGCCATGGTCGGTCGTGAAGACGACTAAGGTGTTGTCCGCAATGCCCAGCCGGTCCAGCGCGTTGAGGATGCGCCCGATCTCCCGGTCCATCAAGCTGATCATGCCGTAATACACCGCCATGTCTTTGCGTAGCTTCTCTTCCGGAACCAGATGGGAGTGGAACCCGTGGGCCCCGTAGCACTCCTGATACCACGAGTAGTCCGGGTCTTCTTCCTGAGTCATGCGGAAGTGGTCGGGCATCTTCTTCAATTCACCCTCTACGAGATGGCCGGGTTCCATGTCGGCGGGGTCGTACATCGTGTCCCAGGGTTCGGGCGCGAGATAGGGCGGGTGGGGATCCTGGAAGCTCGCCCAGGTGAAGAACGGCTTGTCTTCGGCGACAGAGCGCTCCAGGTTGGCAATGGTACGTTCGGCCGTCCAGACGCTGTAATGGTATTCCTCCGGCAAGTCCCATTTGTGCTCTCGCCGGATGCCGTCGGGGCGGTGCGGCCATTCCC
>JAAEQP010000421.1 GCA_024231375.1 bacterium
AGGTGCCATTTGCCGATGTAAGCCGTGTCGTATCCGGCCTCTTTGTAGGCCTCGGCGATGGAAATCGCCTCGTCCCGAAGGCACACGTCGTTCATGAACGCGCCGTGGGTCAACCAGTACTGGCCCGTCAGGAGACTGCCGCGATAGGGCGTGCACACCGGACACCCGGACACGGCGTTCGTGAAGTTGAGGCTCTCTTCCGCCAGCTTGTCCAGGTTCGGCGTGATGGCGTTCGGGTCGCCCGCGTAGCCGGTGGCCTGCGCGCGCCATTGGTCGGCAAAGACGAAGACGACATTGGGGCGCTGTCTCGGTGGGTTGGACATGCTTTCCTCCGCGTGGGTCAGGGACGACCATGCGGCGGTGGCCGCGACCGATCCAAGGAATGTGCGTCGGTTTAGACGATGCGATGTGTACGTCATGCGACCCCCTTGTTGCTCCGTGATTGGAGATGGTGCCCGTGGCCTGCTTCGATGCGCGCAGTTCCCACGAATCCTCTATTCAAACTGAAGTTTGAACTCCCAACGGCCCCTGCGTGGTGCCGGGGC
>JAAEQP010000422.1 GCA_024231375.1 bacterium
AGACAGAAGCCCGAGCGCGTTTCCGTCTATCCAGTCCATCCTGTTATCCTGTCCAAAACTCTTCAACGTTGCGAGGGAAAGCATGCTTGACTGCAAAGAGACTGAATTCGCTGGCTTGAACATCCCCGTGTACTCCCTCAACACCGTCATCGTCGGTTCCGGGGCAGCGGGGTTGAACTGCGCGGCGCGCCTGTTCCGGGAGATGGAGGAAACCGGTGTCCCGAACCCCGCCCACGAAGTGGCCATCGTCACGCGCGGAGTTGGGTTGGGCACCTCGCACAACTCGGGCTCGGACAAGCAGACCTACTATAAGCTGGGGACCCACGGCGAGGAACCGGACGCACCCGTCGATTTTGCGGGAACCCTCACCGCCGGCGGCTGCACGCACGGCGACGTGGCCCTCATCGAGGGCGAGAACTCGTTGCGCGGGTTCTATCACTTGGTCGACATCGGCGTGCCGTTTCCGCACAACGAGCGCGGCGGCTTTGTGGGCTACAAAACCGATCACGATCCGCGCCAGCGGGCCACGTCGGCGGGACCGTGGACGTCGCGGTTCATGGTGCAGAAGCTGCTCGTCGAACTCAGGCGCTACGGCGTACCCGTGTTCAATCGCTACCACGTGGCGGCCGTCATCCGCGACGAAGACGGCGCGCGCGGCCTGCTGTGCGTCGACATGGAGAAGCAGGACGCCGTCAACCACGGGCTGGTCCTGTTCAACTGCCAGAACCTGGTCATGGCAGGCGGCGGCCCCGGGGCGTTGTACGAAATCTCGGTGTATCCCAAGGAGCAGATGGGGCCGTACGCCGTGCTGCTCGAGGCTGGCGTAAAGGCACATAACCTTACGGAATCGCAGTTCGGCCTTGCTTCCCTGGACCCACGCTGGAACCTGTCGGGAACCTATCAGCAGGTCATCCCACGCTACTTCAGTACGGACACCGACGGCAACGACGTGCAGGAATTCCTGAATCCCTGGTTCGAGGACATGGGCACGCTGGCGACCGACATCTTCCTCAAAGGCTACCAATGGCCCTTCGACCACGATAAGGTGGCCGACTTCGGCTCGTCACTCATCGACATCATCGTACAGAATGAAGTCGTCAACAAAGGCCGCAAGGTCTTCATGGATTTCCGGGAGAATCCACCCGGTTCCGACGGACTTCAAGCGTTCACGCTGGACGCACTGGGGCCGGAAGCGCTCGGCTATCTCCAGAAATCGGGCGCCACCCAGGCCACGCCCATCGAACGCCTCGCGCACATGAATCAACCGAGCATCGACTTGTACAAGGGAATGGGCGTCGACCTGTTCGAGGAGCCGATTCCCGTGGGCGTGTGTTCCCAGCACTGCAACGGCGGGTTCGCCGTGGACGCGTGGTGGGAATCGAATGTGAAGCGCCTCTTCGTCATCGGGGAACTGGCGGGCACACACGGCGTCAAACGCCCCGGCGGCAGCGCCCTCAATTCGGGGCAGGTGGGCAGCATTCGCGCGGCGCAGCGTATTGCCCACATCCACTACGAGCGCGGATTGGGCACGGACGATTTTGCTGCGCTGGCAACCCCGACGGTGGAAGGCCTGGTGTCCGAAACCGC
>JAAEQP010000423.1 GCA_024231375.1 bacterium
CGGAATGCCCCGGATCTTCTCCTCCCAATCATCCGGTCAATCCCGTCATCCTGTCCAAGAACTCTGGATTCTCCCTCCAGATACCAAAGGCTCGCTGTCGAGCGTCCCGTCCAACATGGAGCTGGGTCGCGGGTGCGTGCTATGATTTCTTCGGCCATATCACACGCCGCGCACGCCCCGGCCAAGCGAAAACGCGCCGCGCGTGAGCGTCCGGCGGAAAGGGACAGCGCATGAGCCGAGCCTTTGAGTACGACGTCTTCATATGCCACGCTGCGGAGGACCGGCGCTTCGCGCACGTATTAGCCGGGCGCCTGCGCAGCAAAGGTCTTAAGGTCACTTCCGACAAGCGGAAATTCCGCAAGGCACGGGCTCTCGTTCTGGTCATGTCCCAGGCGCTCTTCGCGTCGGACTGGGAAATGCTGGAGAACCAGACGCTTCTGTATCGTGGTCCGGCCTATCCGCAACGCAGTCTCATCCCGCTCCTGCTCGAGGATTGCGACATTCCCCTTTCCATCGCCGAATTCTCCCGCGTGCACTGGAGAGAGGATCCCAACGAGGCATACGGGCAACTCCTGGCCGCCATCCACAGAACCGTCGATCAGGGGACCATGGTCCTGAGTGGACATAAGGACCGTGTCTTTGGTGTCGCCATAACACCTACCGGCAAGCGCGTGGTGTCTGGGTCGCGCGACCGCACGCTGAAGGTCTGGGATCTGGAGACGGGCCAATGCGCCGCCACGTTCAAGGGCCACACGAGCGCTGTGAACCGAATCACTGTGATGCCGGATGGGAGGCGCGTTGTTTCCGTTTCACACGACCTTACGCTCAAGGTCTGGGGCCTGGAAACGGGCCAATGCGCCGCCACGCTCAGAGGACACACTGCCCGGGTCTGGCAAGGGGCCGTCACGCCGGATGGGAAGTGTATCGTCTCCGCTTCGAGCGACAAGACGCTGAAGGCATGGGACCTGCGAACGGGCAAATGCACCGCAACGTTCGTAGGGCATACGGACGTGGTCTGGGGCGTGGCCATGACGCCGGATGGGAGGCGCGTCGTATCCGCTTCGTTCGACAAGACGTTGAAGGCATGGGACCTGCAAACGGGCAAATGCATCGCAACGTTCGAAGGACATGCGAGCCTGGTGAACGGCGTGGCCGTGACGCCAGATGAGAAGTGTATCGTCTCCTCTTCGGCCGACGGGACGCTGAAGGTGTGGGAGCTGGAAACTGGCCAGTGCATCGCCACATTCGAAGGCCATTCGCGCGATGTCCTGGGCGTGGCCGTGACGCCAGATGGGAAGCGCGCCGTCTCCGCTTCGGGCGACCAGACGCTGAAAGTATGGGAGCTGGCAACTGGCCAATGCATCGCCACATTCGAAGGCCACTCGGACGGCGTCTGGGACGTGGCCGTGACGCCGGATGGGAAGCGCGTCGTCTCCGCATCGCAGGACCAGACGCTTCGCGTGTGGGACATGCCGGTGGCGGGGAAGGAGATCTCGGCTGGGCCACGGTACACGAATGCGAAGGTGGTGTTAGTGGGCGAGTCGGGCGTAGGGAAGACGGGGTTGGCGATTCGGCTGGTCGAGGACCGGTGGGAGATGACTGAGTCGACGCATGGGATGAA
>JAAEQP010000424.1 GCA_024231375.1 bacterium
CCGCCGTACGTGGATCGCGTCAAGGCGTTTGTGGACGACTTCTGCGTGTTCGGAAGCATCTGCGAACCGCACGAGATGATCTGGCGCATCATGGGCACTGAGAACGTGTTGCTGAAGCTGTACGAGGACCGTGATCGGATGGCGCGCTTCCTCGAGCGGATCGGCGACTTCCTCGTCGGTGTCGTGAATGCGGAGATCGCGGCGGCGGAAGGTCGACTGAATGGGTTCTACATTTGGGGCGACATCGCCTACGACCAAGGCATGTTCTTCGCGCCCGATGTGTGGCGCGATTTGTACAAGCCGCAACTGAAGCGCATCTGCGACGCCATCCACGCGGCAGGACTGAAGGCGGTGTATCACGGCTGCGGGAATGCGCTTCCCGTGTTCGATGACCTGCTCGAGGCCGGGGTGGACTGCTACAACCCCATCGAAGCGAAGGCGGGCCTGGACGTAGTCGACCTGAAGCGGCAATTCGGGAGTCGCGTGGCGTGGAACGGCAATCTGGACGTGACCGTACTGGCCACCAACGACGAGGACAAGGTCAGGCGCGAGGTGCTCAGGAAGCTGAACGCGGCAAAGGGCGGCGGCTACATTCCGCAATCGGACCATTCGATGCCGGATAACGTGGCGCCGGGCACGTATGATTTGGTGGTCAAGCTGATTCGCGAATATGGCAACTATCCACTCAATCTGGGTGAGTTCGAACAGGAAGTCTAAACAGGGAGATGGTCGTCAGATGAAACGCTACGGCATGGTCTTGAAGGTTCGGCCCGAGAAATTCGAGGAGTACAAAGAGTTGCACGCGGCGGTGTGGCCCGATGTGTTGCAGATGATCGCGGACTGCAACATTCGCAACTACTCCATCTATCACAAGGACGGGTATCTCTTCAGCTATTTTGAATATGCCGGCGAGGATTTCGAAGGCGACATGGCGAAGATGGCGGCCGATCCGACCACGCAGAAGTGGTGGGACGTCTGCAA
>JAAEQP010000425.1 GCA_024231375.1 bacterium
GTCGCGGACGCACCAAGACGACCACCCAGTTCGAAGGCCACAAATGGCTCGAGATCACATGGATTGTGGTCCCCACGGTCATCGTCACGTGGATGTTCTTCGTTGGCTATCGGGGCTTCATCATGATGCGCGAGGTGCCCGAAGACGCGATGGTCGTCAAGGTCACCGGCCGGCAGTGGATGTGGGCGTTTCACTATCCCGACGCGAAGATCGATACGACGGAGATGACGGTTCCCGTGAATACGCCGGTGAAGGTCGAACTCACCGCCCCGCTCAATGACGTGATTCACAGTTTTTTCATTCCGGACTTCCGCGTCAAAGAGGATGTTCTGCCCGGTAAGGACACCCATCTATGGTTTGAGGCCGAGCGAGTGGGCACCTTCCACATCTTGTGCGCGGAATTTTGCGGCAAAGACCATTCGCAGATGATCGCAATGCTCAAGGTCGTCCCGCAGGCCGAATTCGATCAATGGGTCAAGGACCAGCAAAACCGCAAGTACCAGCCGCTCGTGTACGAGGCCTTCGTGGATCCGAGGCACGAGACCTTTGGTGAGAATGGCTTGAACATCGACGCAAGCTCGCTCTATCTGACGTTCTGCAAGTCCTGCCACGGCGTCAATGGCGACGGCTCAGGACTGCCCGACTCTGCCCGCGACTTCAGGGTGGCGGATCGCTGGAAGCGGAGCCCGAAGGCGACCGACATCTTCCGCACACTCACAGAGGGTATCGAAAACACGCAGATGCGCGCCTATGCGAACCTCGCACCGTGGGAACGCGCCGCGCTCGCCCACGCCGTTCGGGCATTCTTCACGGGAGAACTGCCCAAAGATGCCCCGGAGGACTACGCGGCCCTCGTCGAGCAATACGGGCTGGACAAGGTCCAGAAGCCGACGGAGACCATCCCGATCGACCGCGCGATGGAGATCATGGTCGAAGAAGCGGAAACGTCGGGATCCGAGAAGACGAGGGAGGCTCCAGGTTGACCACGCGCGATCATGCGAACCGGCCGTTTACAGCCTACGCCATTCGCCCGTGTGGCACAGGCGTTCCGCCTGTGTCTCACACCGCCGAGACGGCGGTGCCAC
>JAAEQP010000426.1 GCA_024231375.1 bacterium
ATCTTCTCGACCGTATAGACGTCGTTGAAGTTGGAGTCGAGGGGATTGTAGGTCTGCATGGCCGTGTTGGGGTTGATGTTGCAGACGGTGCGGTGGTTGTTGGCCGCCACTTCCAGCCAGTTGTGTATTCCGCCGACGATGATATCCGACGCGAACACGGTGGCGAGGGTATCGTCCTCGAACACGACGTGCATCATGGAGAAGTCGTCGATATCGTAGTAGTCGCGTCGGATGTGGCCCTCGTCGCGGAAATTGTCCATCCGCGTGATGGCGTGACACCGGGCTGACACGGCTTTGGGGCGAATGGGTTTGCCGTCGCGCGCGCGGCCTTCCACGCGTTTCAGGTAGAGCGCGGCCGTGAGGGGATGACACCCTTTTCCGATCATCACGCCGCCGCCCGAGTGCTTCCAGTAGGCGTAGGTTGGGTTGTGTGATCCCGAATGGGCTTCCTCGCCGTGCATCCACAGAATCTGGGCGCCGGTCTTCTCGATAATCTCGCGTTCCCGCTGAATCGACGGCGCATATACCCAGTTCTCGGCGTAGAGGATGCGGCCCTTGCTCTTGGCCTCGGCGGCCAGCATGCGATCGACGCTCGCGAGTCCGTGTTCGAGGGCCTGTTGTTTGGGAAACGTGTCACCATGGAACTCGTCGGTACCGTCACCCAGATATCCGGTCAGCGGTTTCTCGACGATGGCGAACTTGTCGCGTTCGAGGGCAGCCACGGCCACTTCCTCATGACCAGCCACGAGGACGCAGCAGTGGACCACGTCGACATCGTCGAGCAGGCGATCCAGCGAGTCGTATGCCTGAATGCCGCGCTCTTGAGCGTACTCGGCGGCCTGGTCGTGGTCGATGGCGAACACGCCCTTCAGGTCGACATTCGTGCCGTAGACCTTGCGGATGGCTTCGTAGTGAAACCGACCCGAGAACCCCGCGCCAACGATACCCGCGCGAACGGTATTCTTTTCCATGAGATCCTCCTTGTTAAGCGGATGGGAGCGCCCCGTATGTTCTGCGTGAACGAGCGCCACCCTCGGCAAGTATTCGGGTCAAGCGTCCCGATTTCAAGTGGCGCGGCCAGGAGAAGAAACCGGGACCGGCCTCGCATGTCGCGGGGACCGGTCCCGGTCGTCGATTCGATAGGTCGTGCGCTACTTGATGAACCCGTGGTGCAGGCCCATGTAGTACGGCAGCGTGAACACGGTTCCGGTGGCCAGGCCGTTGCCGGAACCGCCCGTATTGAGCTCCCAGGGGTTGTGATTCCAGTGGTTGAAGTGGCGCTCGTCCGGCGGCAACACCTTGCCGTTGACCCGGTACCCACGGCGACGCCCGTCACCCACGGAGTCGAAGAGGCTGGCCGTCACGCCGAGAGGTAGGATGTCCTTGCGGTGTCCGTTCTCATGGCGCCAGTCGGCGCGGTCCAGGGGCATCCGCTTCAGGAAGTCGACCGAATCGGCCAACCATCCACCCGTGTTAGGCGGAGCATAGGTTCCGAAGGCGTCCGAGAAGGACGAGCCGAAACAGCACGCGGCGAAGATGAAGTTGAACAGCGGGCTCATCTCCGGCTCCTCCATCCGCCAGTAGCGGTAGAGGCTGAAGGCGTATTGCGCGCGCAACTTCGGGTTCTTCTCGTAGTTGATGAGATTGTAATAGCTCATGAACGCCATCTCATCGTCCGAGTGGTTGCCCGACCCGGGACCGGTATGGATTTTCGCCACGAGCATATTCTGGGCGTATCCGTATTCGTTGATGAGCATGTCGGCCGCTTCGCGGTACTTGGCGTCACCCGTCACGTGTTCGGCCGTGGCAAGGTACGACAGCATGCTTAGCGAGTTGAGGCCCCGCTCCGGGAACCAGTTTGGATCGTGGTTCATGGCCTTCGGGTCGTAGACAGCCCAACGCGTCCGCTTCCCGTCGTGATCGACGAGGCAGAACTCGTGGTCGATCATGTGGTCGGTGAGTTCGCGTACGCGCTCGCGGATCGGCGCCTTTTCGGCTTCGGTTTGGGCAACCAGGTCGTAGTAGAGAGCGTAGAAGAAGTAGTGGCCGTCCAATTCGTCCGAACTGGTGTCGGTCTTCCAGTACCACTTGCCGTCTTCACTCGTCGGCCACCGCGGCACGATGACCTTCCAGTAGGCGTCGCCCTTCTGCTTCTGGCGGTCCTTCTCGGGCGTGTAGTGCTCTTCATTCGGATTCGGGCCGCTCGTTGGGAGGATGGTCCGGGCCACAAACCCCTTGGGCGCGGGGTGGGACCCGCCCTGGGTCACGTCGCCCAACTGCTTCATGGCCAACCACACTTGATGGGCACGGGCCTTGGCTTTGGGGTCCTTGGTGACGGCGTAGGCGAAGCATTCGCCCGCGCCGTACATGCAGGTCCACAGGCCGTCGTTGTCGCTGTCGTGCTTCTGGACGTTCTCTTTCACGCCGGGAGCCGGCAATCCCACTTCCAGCACGTACTCGAATTCTGTCCGCCGGTGGTACTTGTCGATTTCGTCTTCGTAGAAGGCGGCCTTCTCGGCGAGAGTCATGGGAAGGCTGCGGATGCATCCGAGGCCCTTCACCGTAGCAAACCACGCCGCATTGTCCGTGTCAACGACAATCGCGCGGACGTCGTCATCAGGCAACCAGCGAAGCCCCTGGCGGTACGCCCAGTGCGTGCCGTCGAAATGGATCGCGCCTTTGTGGGTGCCGAACCACACGGATCCGTCCGGCGCGGCGGCCATGCAGGTGAAGTCGTCGTAGGGGAGCCCGTCACGGCCTTCATACAGGGTCCACTCGTCGCCGAGGCAACCTGCGCCCTGAGCTGCTGCGAACCACAGGCGGCCCTTGGCGTCAAATGTCACCGCGCGGCAGTCCATCAGGCACCACGCGCGCGTGCCCTGCACTGGACGCAGCTTCTCCCAGGCCGCGCCCGTCTTCAGGAACAGACCCGAGTCGGTCGCGGCCGCGACCGCTCCGCCCGGTCCCGCCGCCACGTCGCGGATTCCTTTCCCGCGGTCAAGCTGGGAAAGCAGCGCTTCGTCGGCGGCGACTTGCTTCATCAGGCGATCCGCCGGCGCCTGTCCGCTGGCCTTCCACTTCCCGCCTTGGCACGCCACCGCGCCCGCAGGGGTCACTGCAAGGACGACCCCTTTCGCGTCCTGCACCACGGCTTGCACATCGTCGGACGGCAGTCCGTCCTTGGTGGTGTAGAAGGTCCGGGTATCCTGGCCGAATGTGCCGACCGCGACCGGTTTCGTTCTGGCCGTTTGGGCGTGCGAAAGTCCTGCCACCATCAGCAGGGCCATGCCCAGGCAAATCATGAGTTTCATTGGTTGCACTCCTCGTCGTGTTGGCGGGAACGTGCGGCGTACCCGAGCCGCGATTCTCTTCCGTTGTCAGCTATTCGCCCTACCCTCTTGCCGGTGCCAATGTAGCACGAGCGCCATCGCTTTGTCATGCCCGCCGACATCGCTGTCAGATCCGTGCCCACCGGTGATTGCGTAGGCCTGTCGGGTAGGGGATCAGTCTTCCTTGGATTCCAGGCGCGTGAGCGTGTTCCAATAGGCGCGTTCGAAGACTCGGGAGAACTTCTTCAGGTCGAAGGGCTTGGCGATGTACTCGTCGGCGCCACCGCGCACGGCTTCGGACCGGGGATGTTCGTGGTCGTAGGCGGTCATGAGGACAATGCCGACGTGAGGATGGCGTTCCCGTGCGCGTTGCAGTAGCTCAAGTCCGTCCATTTCCGCCATCTGGATGTCGCTAACCAGCAGGTCGTAGTCCTCTGCCTCGAGAAATTGCATTGCCTCGCTTCCATCGGAGCAATGGTCGACAGTGTAGCCCTGACCACGCAGGAATGCGGTTAGAACGTCAACGATGTCGGGATCGTCGTCGACAACAAGGACTCGGACATGACGGATCATGGACTTCGGACTCCCTCCCCCCCGAGTGAGTCGTGAGGCAGCCGACGCGGCCGCGGGCTGCCTATACTCCCTGTCGGCTCTCCGCCATCAGCCGGGCCAACGCACGCTCCAGAGCGGCCTCAGCGCGAAAGAGATCGAAGTCGCGATCCCGCTCATGAAGCCGTTTCTCGGCGCGTTCCTTGGCAGCTTCGGCGCGCGCCGCGTCGATTTCTTCCGCGGTCTCTGCGGTCTGGGTCAATACAAGGACGCGGTTCTGGTTGATCTCAGTGAAGCCTCCGTTCAACGCGAAGAACATCTCCTGGCCGTCCTTCGTTTCGAGGGCCATGGGACCGGTGGCGAGTTTCGACAGCAGTGTGGTATGGCCTGGAAGCACCGTGAAGACGCCCTCCGCGCCCGGCAGCACAACCCGTTTCGCCTCGAAGCGCAACGGGTCGCGTTCAGGCGCGCAAATCTCAACCTTGATCGTATCCAGGTGGAGTTCGGTCACACTCAGTCCGCTCCCATTTTCTTGGCCTTGTCGACCGCGTCGCCGATGGCGCCACAGTACATGAACGCGCCCTCGGGCAGCGTATCGTGCTCACCGGCCAGAATCTCCGCGAAACTGCGAATGGTCTCGGCAAGGCTGACGTATTTGCCTTCCATGCCCGTGAACTGTTCGGCTACGAAGTTCGGCTGCGACAGGAACCGCTGAATCTTCCGAGCCCGGCTGACCGTGATCTTGTCGTCCTCGGACAGTTCGTCCATGCCGAGGATGGCGATGATGTCCTGCAGGTCCTTGTAGCGCTGGAGGATTTCCTGGACGCCACGGGCCACGCGGTAGTGTTCCTCGCCAACGACGCGCGGGTCGAGGATCCGGCTGGTGGAGTCAAGGGGGTCCACGGCCGGGTAGATGCCGAGTTCGACGATCTGCCGCGACAACACGGTCGTGGCATCCAAGTGCGCGAATGTGGTGGCCGGGGCCGGGTCGGTCAAGTCGTCGGCGGGCACGTAGATGGCGTGCACCGAGGTGATCGACCCCTTCTTGGTGGACGTGATCCGCTCCTGCAGCTCGCCCATCTCGGTGGCCAGCGTGGGCTGGTATCCCACGGCGCTGGGCATGCGGCCCAGCAGGGCCGACACTTCGGATCCCGCCTGGGTGAATCGGAAGATGTTGTCGATGAACAGGAGCACGTCCTGTCCCTTTTCGTCGCGGAAGTATTCGGCGGCCGTGAGGCCCGTCAGCGCCACGCGGGCACGCGCGCCGGGTGGTTCGGTCATCTGCCCGTAGATGAGGGCGGCTTTGTCGATGACGCCGGACTCTTTCATCTCAAGCCACAGGTCGTTGCCCTCGCGGGTACGCTCGCCAACGCCCGCGAACACGGAGTAGCCGCCGTGCTTGGTCGCCACGTTGTGGATCAGTTCCATGATGAGCACGGTCTTGCCCACGCCCGCACCGCCGAACAGTCCGGTCTTACCGCCGCGGGAGTACGGCGCCAGCAGGTCGATGACCTTGATGCCCGTCTCGAAGATCTCGGAGGTGGTCTCCAGTTCGTCGAACTCAGGCGCGGGCCGGTGGATGGGCCACCGTTCGGCGGTGGCCACGGGGCCCTTCTCGTCCACGGGATCGCCGACAACGTTGAGGATGCGCCCAAGGATCTCGTCGCCCACGGGTACGGTGATGAACTCGCCCGTGTCTGCTACTTCGGCGCCGCGGACAAGACCGTCGGTCGTGTCCATGGCGACGGCGCGTACGGAGTTCTCCCCAAGGTGCTGCGCGACTTCGAGAACGATGGTCTCGCCGTTCTCGCGTTCGATCTTCAGTGCGCCATAGATCGGCGGCAATTGGCCGGGCTGGAACTTCACGTCCACCACCGGTCCAATGATTTGGGAGATCAGGCCAACGTTCATGGGATCCTCCGCGTCTTAGAGCGCTTCCGCGCCGCTCACGATCTCAATCATTTCACGTGTAATCGTGTCCTGACGGGCACGGTTGTATTTCAGCGTCAAGCGGTCGATCACGTCGCCGGCGTTGTTGGTCGCCGAGTCCATGGCCGTCATCCGCGCGCCGTACTCGCTCGCCGCCGACTCGAACAGGATGCGGTGCATCTGGATCTGCATGTGGCGCGACAACAGACCGCCCACCACCTCAGGAATGGCGGGCTCGTAGACGTAGTCAATCACGATCTCGCCCCGGTCGGGGGGATCGAAGGGCAACAGCTTCTCGAGCGTTACGTGCTGGCTGATGGCCGACTTGAACTCGTTGTAGAGGCAGTAGACCGCCTTGGCTCGGCCCGCAACGAACTCATCGACCATCCCGCCGACGATCTCGCTCGCCGAACGCCACGGGGACGGGTCCATCACGTCCGTATAGACTTCGCGCACGGTTACGGTCCGCCGCTTGAAGGCGTCCCGTCCCTTGCGGCCAATGACCGTGATTTCGACGGGTTCGCCGGGGAACTGCTCTCCGACGACACGCATCGTCTCGTTGATGAGGTTGCTGTTGAACCCGCCGCACAGCCCGCGGTCGGCAGTGACGACGACGACGTGGATGACGTCGCCTCGTCCCGGACCCAGGAGGGGATGCACGGTTTCGTCCACGCGCAGGGCAAGCCGGTTCACCAGATCGCGCATGTGGTAGGCGTAAGGCCGCGCCTGTTGAATGGCTTCCTGGGCGCGACGCAGCTTCGCCGCGGCAACCATCTTCATGGCGCGCGTGATCTTCTGCGTGTTCTTGACGCTCGTGATGCGTCGCTTGATGTCCCTCAGATTCGGCATGGGCTATCCCTTGATCACTCCGTTTCAGTCGAGAAACCGTCGGTGAACGCCTTCAGGGCCGCATCGATCGCGCTCTTCAGTTCATCGTTCATCTCACCGGTCGACGCGAGTTTGTCGAGGAGTTCTTTCTGTTCGGTGTCGAAATGGGCGTACAATTCGCGTTCGTACCGCCCGATATCTTTCACTTCGATACCGTCGAGACATCCCTGTGCGGCCGCGTGAATGATGAGGATCTGCTTGGCCACGGGCAGCGGCTCGTACTGGGGCTGCTTGAGGATTTCGACCAATCTGACGCCGCGGGCCAACTGGGCTTGCGTGGCCTTGTCGAGGTCGCTCCCGAACTGGGCGAAGGCCTCCAACTCGCGGAACGCGGCCAGGTCCAGCCGCAGGGTACCGGCGACTTTCTTCATGGCCTTCACCTGAGCGTTGCCGCCCACGCGCGAGACGCTGATGCCGGGGTTGATGGCCGGCCGCACGCCCGAGTAGAACAGGTCGTTCTCAAGATAGATCTGGCCGTCCGTGATCGAGATCACGTTCGTGGGAATGTAGGCCGACACGTCGCCCGCCTGGGTTTCGATCACCGGAAGAGCGGTCAGACTGCCGCCGCCTTGGTCGTCACTCATCTTAGCCGCCCGTTCCAGCAACCGGGAGTGCAGGTAGAACCCGTCGCCCGGATAGGCTTCGCGGCCCGGCGGACGGCGTAGCAGCAGCGAGAGTTGCCGGTAGGCGACGGCGTGCTTGGACAGGTCGTCGTAAATCAGCAGGGCGTGTTTGCCCTGATCCATGAAGTATTCGCCGATGGCGCAGCCGGCGTAGGGCGCGACGTACTGCATGGGGGCCGGCTCCGACGCCGATGCCGCCACCACGATGGTGTAGTCCATGGCGCCGTGCTCTTTCAGGTCTTCCACGACGCGTGCCACCGTGGACCGCTTCTGGCCAATAGCCACGTACACGCAGATGACGCCCTGACCGCGCTGGTTGATGATGGTGTCCAGGGCGATAGCGGTCTTTCCGGTCTGCCGGTCGCCGATGATCAACTCACGCTGGCCGCGGCCGATGGGCGTCATCGAGTCGATGGCCTTCAGGCCTGTCTGGAGCGGTTCGCGCACGGGTTGGCGCGCCACGATGCCGGGCGCGATGCGCTCGACCGGTTTGAACTCGGCGGCGTCGATGGGACCGCGCCCGTCGACGGGTTCGCCGAGGGCGTTGACCACGCGGCCGATCATGGCGTCGCCGACGGGTGTGGACGCGATGCGTCCGGTCCGCCGTACGGTGTCGCCTTCGGCGATCTTTTCGTACTCGCCGAACAGCACGGCGCCCACGTTGTCCTCTTCGAGGTTCAGGACCATCCCGCTGACATCGTGCGGGAAGTCGAGCAGTTCGCCGGCCATGGCCTTCTCGAGTCCATAGATGCGGGCGATGCCGTCGCTGGCCTGAATCACCGTACCCACCTCAGCGATGTCGACTTTGGATTCATAGTCGGCAATGTGCTGCTTGATGATTTCGGTAATCTCGGTCGCCTCGATTCTCATCGATTCGATACCCATCGGACTATTTCTCCTCCGAAATGAGTTCGGCTTTCAGTCGGTTCAGCCTGGTCCGCAGGCTTCCATCAATGACGCGTCCGCCCACGCGGGCTACCACACCGCCGATCAGGTCGGCGTCGACCTGACACCGGAGACGAACGGCCTTGCCCGAATAGGCGCCCAATGACGCCTGCACCAGGTCGCGTTGTGCATCGGAAAGGGGTGCCGCGCTGGTAACGTCCGCTGTCGTCCGGTTCAATCGTTCGTCGATTACTTTGCTGACTTCTCCGGCAATTTCGGCAACAAGAAAGGTGCGGTCGCGGGCGAGCAATCTTCGGGCGAGACGTTGCACTTCCGTTTCGGCACCCAGTCGTTCCAGCACGGCTTTCAACACAAGCGCGCGCGATTCTTCGTTGATGGCGTCGTTGCCAAGGCAACTGTGAAGATCGTGGTGCGTTTCCATCAACTCAGCCAGTGCGCTCAACTGCTCGTGGGCGCGCTCGAGGCGTTGATCGTCGGGTACGGCTTGCCCGAGGGCGCGTGCGTACCGACCGGCAAGGAGGTAGTTCTTCATGACGCGCCCTCCGTCCCGTTCCGGGCCTGGTCCAATCCCTCCGCGAACTGGGCAACGAGTACATCTTCGCGAGCGCCCGACTCGGTTGCGCGCAGGCGTTCCTCCACGAGCTCCACGGACCGCTCCACGAGACGCCGCTGCAGTTCGGCCGCTGCCTTGCGTTCTTCCTGCTTCTTGCGCGCTTCCGTTTCCGCATCGACTTGGGCCAGTTGCTCCGTGGTCCCTGTGTCGATGGCGGCCGTTTCTTCACGGGCGGCCTCGGCGGCCTGATCGGCGATCCTGGCTTTGTCCGTATCCAGGGCCTGCACCTTGGTTTCGGCTTCGGTGCGGCTGGCCGCGGCCGCGTCGCTGGCCTTCTGGGCCTTGTCGATCCGGGCCTTCAACCGCGCGATCTGCTCGTCCACCGCGTTGAGAAGCGGCTTCTTGCCGAAGCGCACCGCGATGATAATGAAGGCCAGAGCATTGTAGAACTCGTAGAACAGGCTGCGCGTTGCGAGCCGGTGTTCCTCGCTGATGAAGGCCGGATTGGCTTCATACTCCTCCACGAACGCCACGCGCTCAACGAGTTTGCCCTCGGCCGGATGGAGGTTCGGATTCTCGCGGTGAAGCTTGTACGGGTCACTCTTGATGATATCGAGGTAGGTCTCGTGGTCGCGGCCGAAGTCCTCCACGTATTCGTCGGAAAGGTTGGGTCCACCGAAGACCACGGTCGCGCCAATGGCGATAGCGAGGTAAGCCACGATATAGACAGTCATGAATCGTTTGGCCGGGCTCATAGCGACTGCCCTCCGAGACCCAGCCGGTCGATCATGGCTTCGGCGAGACCTGGCGCAAGCTCGTCGCATCGTGCCGATTCGGCGTCGACTTTGCCCGTGGCCTCAGTCCGCACAACACCGACGGTTTCCTCGGCCTCGGTCCTGCGGGCGGAAAGCTGGGCCATCCGTTCGCCCAAGGCCTTCAAGCGCGCGGCCTCAATCTGAGAAGTAGCGGACCTCCGCGCTCCCGCGATCTCGCCGGTATACTTGGCCTTGAGTTGCTCGGCGGTCTCGGCGTCCGACTCGGCCGATGTCTCGTTCTGACGTATCGCGTCTTCCCGCGCGTCCATGGTCTTAAGCATGGGACGCAGGACGATCTTGTTCGTGACCCAGAGGAAGATCCCGAACAGGATGAGCTCAACGAAGAATGTGATGTTCAGTGCGACCATTGGTGCGTCCTGTCACGGATCCTACTTGCCGAATGCGAACAGAATAATGAACGCGATCACAAGCGAGTAGATACCGGTCGATTCCGACACAGCCTGACCGATCAGCATGGTGCGGGTCAGGAGTCCGGCGTTTTCCGGTGACCGCCCGATGGCCTCGCACGCTTTGCCCGCGGCGAAACCTTCACCCACGCCCGGCCCGATGGCGCCGAAGCCCATGCAGATGCCTGCGCCGATGAGGGCGCCCGCCACACGGACGTCGGCTCCGGTGATCGCCGTGCTGGCCACCTCTCCTGCCTGCGCCACCGTCGTCTCGAGAACGGCTAGAACGGTGCTGAGATCCATGGTCTGTATCCTCTCTTTGTCAACGCGCGCCGCCGCGCGATACCAGTACGCTTAGCTAGTTCGCGAACAGGATGATGAACGCAATGATGAGCGCATAAATCGCCGTCGATTGCGACACCGCCTGACCGATCAACATGGTTCGTAGTATCAGCGGTTCGAGGCGTGGCCGCCGCGCGGTGCTCTCACACGCGCTCCCGCCCGCGAGGCCGCTGCCGATACCTGGGCCGATGCCGCCGAAACCGACCGCGATCCCGGCGCCGAGAGCCTTGGCGAATCCAACGAAAGTCGCGTCCACACGCGAACCGAACAACATCATGAAGGCCACGAGCACGGCGAAGATCGCCGGGGTCTCGCAGACGCCTTGGCCCACCAGCATGGTGCGCAGGGTCAATGCCTGGTTGCGAGGCCAACGGCCGATGCCGTTGACGGCGCCGCCGGCTGTGTACCCGGATCCCAAGCCCGGCCCGAGTGCCCCGGCTCCAATGGCGATTCCCGAACCGATCAAGACGCCCATCACACCCCAGTCGGTGCCCGGGACTTGCTTCACGAACACGAGAATGATACCAATCACGGTGGCGAAGATCGCGGGCGACTGCGCCACGGCCTGGCCGAGAATCATGCGCGACGAGATCATGGTGCTGTGACGGGGGTTGCGCGCTACACAGTCGCATGCCGCGCCGGCCGGCCAGCCGCACCCCAGTCCACTGCCGAAACAGCCGAAGCCCATGGCGAGCCCTGCGCCCAGCATGGCCGCAAAGAAGCTCCCGCCAATCTCTTCAACTTCGATGCGCGGCCCGAGGAACAGAATAAGAATACCAACGACGAGGGCGAGGATGGAGGGCGCGCCACCGGCAGCCTGTCCGATGAGCATAGTGCGAAGCAGATCGCCTTGACGGTCGGGCTGCCGCATAATGCCTTCATCGGCCTGGCCCGCGGCCATGCCCATGCCCACGGCCGCGCCGATTCCCCCGAGACCCAAGGCTACGCCCGAGCCCAGGAAACGCCCCAACATGTTCCACGTTTGAGGTTCAAATTCCACGGTGTCCGCCTATCACTCCTGCGTGACCGCTACTTAATCGCTACCGCAATATACGTCAATGTCAGCATCGTGAACACGAACGCCTGGATCGTGCCCACGAAGAAGATGAAAAACATATCGAGGCCGATGGGGAATCCCACTGCGAACGTGAGGTGCGACACCACGATGATGATGATGCTGCCCCCGATGATGTTGCCGAAAAGACGAAACGAGATGGACACGATCTTCGACAGCTCGCCAATTACGTTTAGGGGGAAGAAGAACAGGGCCGACATTTTACCCATGATCTGTGCGCCGATGCCGGCGCCTTCCTGCGACCACATGGGTCCCAGCAATTCCTCGAAGAAGCCCCAGGCGCCTTTGGCCCGAATGCCGCATATCGTCGCGATGATCAATCCCATGGTCCCGAGGGACAGGGTGGTGTTGATATCGCCGGTGGGTTCTTCAAAATAGTGGGTGGGGAGGAAGCCCATGAAATTGCCCAGAAGCAGGAACGCGAACAGCGAGGCGATGAGGGGGAAGAACTTGCGGTTCTTCTCGCGGGTATCAAGTTCGAGCGAACTGATGACCAGCCCGTCGAAGGCCCCCACGAACATCTCCAGCATCATCTGGGCGCGCCCAGGCACTTTGGACTGTTTGCGGGACGCCAGCCACATGAGCGCCCAGAGGAGGGCCATCACGACGAGGGTGTTGAATACGGTGAGGGCATTCAATCCGCCAGGTATGGCTACATTCGTTCCCGGCACGTAGTGCCAGATGAGACGTTCACCGATGTGATCCATCCGCGCTTCTCTCTTCCGCTTTCAGGTCGAGACCTGTAAGTCCCATGATTACAACTGCTAAGTGGGCAATGAAGAGTCCACACGCCGCGCCTATCAGTCCGTGACTCGTCTCAGGGTCCAGTGAGAATCCCCACCACAAGACCACGGCATAGAGTCCGAGGCGAAACGCCGTGCCTCCGAATTTAATTGACTTTACAGCATTTTTCCCGGCGATTGCAAGCTTTTCGGCGCGGTAGGCGATTATCCAGAATGCCAGGGTCCCACCCAGTCCGCCAGCAAGGACACCACGTGCAATAACACTGCTAAAGGCCCATACAATTCCCGTTATGACCAGGCTCAGGACCAGCG